>NZ_JAGBIX010000015.1:0-25266 GCF_017934775.1 Kandleria sp.
TGCGCCCTTTTTTGGGGCTTTTTTCTTTACAAAAAGGACATGATGGAAAGGCTGAGAATCCATCATGCATGACTTGGTAATTTTAATGTAAAAAAGAGAGACGTAACGAAATGCTTAAATCATTTCGTTACAGCCTCTTTTAGTTATACAGCAGTACGTGCATCAAATGCAGTCTGGAAGTGAATAGCTATATATGATAATTCGTAGCTATTGAACGATTTATTAAAATGTCTTTTTACAATATCATTCATGATATGCGCACATTCATAAGATTTCTTATATTTCTGTACGGTCTGCATCAATGGGTTATCAGTAATCTGACGGTCTTCTTCAAGTCTATCGATAGCAGGATAGAAGTGAAGGCTCATGCCTCTTACGAACTTTTCGTTTTCACGTAGATTATATCCTAACTTAATACGAATAGTATCCAATGTTTCATCCATGATATTTTCAATTTCCTGATCGACGATATCAAATTCGGCATCGAATCCAAGATCAAGGATTGTCATATCAGCAAGATACATTGCGGTATTGTAAAGATCTGATTCAGATAATTCTATTTCATAGTGTTTGCATAAATCATTGATGATTTCTTTAGCAATAGGATATGTATAGAGATCTTTACATTGTTCAAGCTGAGAATGGCTTGTATGAATATAGTTATCTGAAAGAGCTCTTGTAATTGATAGTGAAAGATGCACGGATAGATTATTGATGATTTCTTCTGAAACTGTTAAATGATTTTTGTTTGCATAATCATTAACGACTTTTGTAACGTGAGTTTTAATATGTTCAAGCTTTTTTTCTAAAGTATTGGCCATTAATAAAATACCTCTTTTCGTGTGTTATTTCACGTGCATATCTTATATGTTTTGATATCATTTGTCTAGTAGAAAATCAACTTTTTTGTATGCGTTTTCACCAATATAATGTATAATCCATGTATTTTGAAAGTAAATTTATTTAAAAAAGAGGGTGTATTTGCATCATTCTAGTTTATAGGTTGTAATTTAAAATTAAGTATGATAATATTGTAACAAATAGAGGTGCAAGGACTATGAGTTCAATATTATATGGATGCAACCAGATATTGAAGGAGGAGGATTGCCGAAGAGATGAGAATTTGCATGTTCTGATTATCTGGTAAAATAGAGAATATCTATTTTATTGTCACAAGGCTATATGCTTGTGGAGGGCTATTGGTGAACTTATATAGGATAAGTACAGGCAATAGCATACGCTATTGCTTTTTTAGTAGAGAGGAGGATCACCATGAAGAAAGGTGTACTAACAAGAATTGAAGCAGATGAAAAGGTCATTCAGGTAAGAATGGATAATGTAGAAAAGAATTCATTATTTGTGGCAGATATCTTTAAGACTTTTTCAAAACACGGGGTTAATATCGATATGATTTCTTCAGTCAACTTTGTAGAAGAATTGCGTATTGATTTTACTTGTGAAGAGGATAGCCAGAAACAGTTGAATGAAGCTATTCAGGAAGTGAATGACAATCACCCAAGAATTTCTATCCATACCTATAAGAATGTAGGTAAGCTAGTCGTTGAAGGAGAAGCTATGAGAGATGAACCAGGTGTCGCTGCAGAAATCTTTGACATCTTTGGACAAAATCAGATCCCATTCTCTCAGGTGACTACAAGTGAAATTTCTATTTCGTTTGTATTGCACTCAAAATATATCGCAAAGGCGTTAGAGAAAATTAAGGAGGCTATTGAATAATGGCAATATTTGAAGGTAGTGCTGTCGCTATGATCTTACCAATGCATGAAGATGGCAGCATTGATTATGAAGGATTTAAAAAGCATGTACAAAGAATGATTGATGCTGGAGTACAGGCTGTACTTGTAAATGGTACAACTGGTGAACCGGCAACTATTCTTTGGGAAGATGAAATGGAATTAACTAAGATTGCAGTTGAAATGTGTAAAGGCACAAAGACAAAAGTTATTGCTGGAGGAGGTTCTAACAATACTGAAGTCGCTATCCAGAAAGCAAAGTTTAATGCGGAAGTAGGAGCAGATGCAAACTTAGTTGTTACTCCTTACTATAATAAGACAAGTCAGAGAGGACTTATTGAACATTATAAGTTAATTAGTGAAGCAGCTCCTGAATTGCCAATGATTCTTTATAATGTACCAGGAAGAACTGGTATGAAGATCACAGTTGATACAGTTGTAGAACTTGCAAAAGTTCCTAACATTGTCGCAATGAAAGATGCAACTGATGATATCAACTATGCAATGGAAGTATTGACAAGAACAAGAGATATGGACTTTGATCTATATTCTGGATGTGATGATAATATTCTTCCATTTATAGCAGCTGGTGGTAAAGGTGTTATTTCAGTATTATCTAATGTTTATCCAAGAGAAACTGAAATGTTTGCACAGCTTTGCTTAAAAGGAGATTTAGAAAAAGCTAGAGAAATGGCTTTAGATTTCAATGATGTATCAAAGTACTTATTCATTGATACAAATCCAATTATGCCTAAGGCAGCATTAAAACATAAGGGACTTATTGATTCAGAAATGTTAAGAAGACCACTTATTCCAACTACTGATGAAAATAAGAAACTATTATTTGATGCAATGGATGCGTTTGAAAGAAAGGGGTACTAGGATGAAGACAGTTGTATATGGCTATGGTGTCATGGGGAAAAAGGTTGTTAATGCAGTAAATGAAGATAATAACCTTGAACTTGTTGGAGTTGTTTCCCCAGTATTTGATCAAGATCCAGGAGTAGCTAGCTATAAGAGCTTAAAAGAAGTGAAAGGGGATGTTGAAGCTATTATCGACTTTTCACATCCTGCTAATCTAGATGATATTCTTTCATTTGCATTAGAACATAAGGTTCCAGTTGTTCTTGCAACTACTGGATTTAAAGATGAAGATATGAAAAAAATTGAAGATGCATCAAAAGTAATTCCAATCTTCCAGTCTTATAACACAAGCTATGGGGTGGCTATGTTAAATAAGATGGTAAGAGAATTTACTAAGGAATTCTTTGCACATAACTATGATGTAGAAATCTTGGAAGCACATCATCATAGAAAAATTGATGCACCATCAGGTACAGCTAAGATGCTTTATGATTCTGCTGCTATGTCAATTGAAGGAGCACATGCAGTATATGATCGTGAATCAAGACATCAGGCTAGAGAAAGAAATGAAATCGGTATGCAGTCAATTCGTGCTGGGACAATTTACGGAGAACATACTGTCCTATACGGAGGAGATGACGAATTGATTGAAATTAAGCATACTGCTTTATCAAGAGATATTTTTGCGAAAGGCGCTGTTTCAGCGATGAATGCTTTATTAAAGAAAGAAGCAGGCCTTTATGATTTAAGTACACTATACGAATAAGGAGAAAAAGAGATGGTTTTACAAACGAGTTTTGCAGAGATTAGAGGTAATGATTTATATATTGATAATGTAAAGGCGAGTGATCTTGCAAAGAAGTATGGGACGCCTTTATATGTTATGAGTGAAGGGCATATTCGTCATCAGATGAATGAGCTCAAAGAAAAATTTATGGATAAATATGATAAGGCGTTACCTTTATTTGCGTCAAAATCTTTTAGTTGTTTAGCCATCTATAAACTTGCACAGGAATATGGCATCGGTATTGATTGCGTGTCTGCAGGAGAAATCAGTATTGCCTTAAAAGCAGGATTTGATCCTAAGAAGATCTACTTCCATGGCAATAATAAATTGCCATCAGAAATTGAATATGCGATTAGTCATGGCATTAATCATTTTGTAATTGATAACTTCAATGAAATTGATCTTGTAGAAAAGATTGCGGGAGAATTAAATGAGAAGGTCTATGCAACACTACGTGTTGTACCTGGTATCAAGGCTGGCGGACATAACTTTATTCAGACTGGTCATAAGGATACAAAGTTTGGTTTCTCTTCTCATTTTGGAATCTACTTGAAAGCCATTGAACAGATTGTAAACAGTGAAAATATTGTATTTGAAGGTTTACATGCACACATTGGATCTCAGGTATTTGATCTTTATGCTTACATTAGCGCAATGCAGAAATTCATGGGCTTCGTTGATGAAATCTATGATAAATTTGGAATTGTTGTGTCAAAAGTAAACGCTGGTGGTGGTTATGGTATCGCCTATAACAAGAAAGATGAACCATTGGACTTTGAGACAATCACTTCTGAGATCATGAAGGTCATCAATGGACATTATGATGAAAGAGGCTGGGAAAGACCTGCCGTATTGATTGAACCAGGTCGTTATGTAGTTGGGAATGCTGGAATTACTTTATATACTGTAGGTACAATTAAAGAAATTCCTGACGTTAGAACATATGTTTCTATTGATGGAGGTATGTCCGATAATATCCGTACTGCATTATATGATGCTGAATATGATGGAATCGTTGCCAACAAGGCAGGAGAAACGAAGACTAAGACAGTCACAATTGCTGGTAAATGCTGTGAATCAGGTGATATTATTGCGAAAGATCTACCTGTAACTGCTAATATTGAAGCAGGAGATATTTTTGCAGTATTCTCCACTGGTGCTTATAATTATACAATGTCATCAAATTACAATCAGCTTCCTAAGCCTGCTGTTGTATTTACTTATGAAGGTAAATCAAAGACAGTAGTAAGAAGACAGACTTTTGAAGACTTGATTGCTTATGATGTAGAAGAAAACTATTAGGACATGATTAATCATGTCCTTCTTTTCTAGGAGGAAAATTTATGTACAAGATCATTTCAGATAGTTCATGTGATTTAACAATTGAGGCTGCTAAAGCATACGATGTAGAAGTTGTCCCCTTCTATATTCGTATTGGAGAAAAAGAATACAAAGAAAATGTGAATCTTAGTGTTAAAGAGTTCTATCAGTTTATGGTTGACCATAAAGATGAATTTCCTAAGACATCTACACCTTCTATTGAAGATTACACAACTGTCTTCAAGAAATATCTTGATCAGGAAATAGATATCATCTGTATCTGTATTACAAGTAAATTCTCAGGATCATATAATAGTGCGAGATTAGCTAAGGAATCATTAGAAGATGATTATCCTGATCGTAAGATTACCGTTATTGACTGCACATTCAATACAGTCCTTCAAGGAACATATGTTAGAGAAGCTGCTAAGCTTTCTAAAGAAGTAGATTATGATGAATGTGTTGAACGTATTATGAAAATAAGGGATACAGGAAGAATATTCTTTACTGTAGGAAGCTTTGATTATCTTATTCATGGAGGAAGAATCGGCAAGGTTGCAGGTGTTGCAGCTAAAACATTGGGGATTAAACCATTGATTGTTCTTAAAGAAGGAGAAATCTTTGCGGATGGTGTTGCAAGAGGAAGAAAAAGAAGTATCAAGAAAGTTATTGAAAATGCAATTAAGCATATAGAAAACAATCAGATTGATCCTTCTGATTATGTCTTTAGCGTAGGCTACGGCTACGATGAAGAAGAAGGAAAACAAGTCTTAAATCTTGTAAAAGAGAAACTTTCATCTCACTATCCACAATCTTCCATTGATATTTCATTATTGCCAATTGGTGCTACAATTGGCGTCCATACTGGACCATATCCTATTGGAATGACACTTATCAAGAAACCATAAAGTTTTTATTAGAACTTGTCTAATATCTTTTTTGTGTCTGTTTATTTTAGATGTATTTACAATTGTGTGGCCGCTATTTTATATGTTAGAGAATTAAAAAAGTGAACGAGAGTAATTCATATAGAACAATGTCACAAGTTATATTAAGCCCTGCAACGGGTGCATCCTTTGGCGTACTTGCTGCAGCAGTAAGTGTTGGATTAGCTCCCGCAGTTATAATAGGAATGGCTGGTTTAGGAGCAAAAGCTGGGTATAAATTAGTTAGTGCATTACAGAAGTGTGTTAAATTTGCAAAAGAAGCTGTCAATTACTATGATAAAATCAAATTATATGGGGTTAAATTATGAGTCAAATGATAAAAGAAAAATCAAATCAAAAAGATAATGAGAAAAAACGTTTAAAAGTTCTTTATGTTTTACTAGCTGTTTATTTCATTTATGATGCATTTCTTATCATAAATGATCAATTTTTACTTATCCCAGGTGCTGTACCTATGTTCATTTTAGGTTTACTTACTATTGTGCTTGTGATCTATGCAATTGGTGTGGTCGCTATCCCATATGTTGTAGATAGAGTTAAAAAAAGGAATGATTAATTTTAATCATTCCCTTTTTTTATGAGATATAACGTTTTAAGAAATTCTTTACAGTCATTTCATAGAGCTGAGGATTTGTCTGATAGCTTTGAGCGTGTCCTGCTCCCTCTACAATCAAGAGATCCTTCTCACTTGCACAGGCATTATAAAGTTCATAAGCCATATAAGGTTTTACGTATTTATCTTGATCACCGTGGATAAATAAAGTTGGAATCTTTGTCTTCTTGACTTGCTTTAAGGCACTTGCCTCTTCAATATCAAAACCGATTGCTTTCTTGCTTACACGTTTGGCATTAGGTATAAGCAGGAATGGGGGAATATCTTTTTCGTGAAGAACATCCTTGAACTCATCGAGAGCGCTAGTGTAGGCACAATCGGAGATGATGCATTTGACATCCTGACTGAGTGTTTCCCCACCCGTCATAAGTACAGTGGCCCCACCCATGGAAATGCCATGGAGGACGATCTGGAGTGGCTGGAAGTTAAAGTGCTGCTGGATTTCATGGATCCATTCCATGATATCTAGACGATCTAGCCAGCCAAAGCCGACGTATTCTCCTTCGCTATCGCCGTGGGCGCGATTGTTTGGCATAAGAATGTGGTAGTTGAGGTTGTGATAGAATTTGAGGAAGTGCGCGAATTCTCTGAAGTTGGTTGAATGGTATCCGTGTACGAGGATGACCACTTTATTGCTTGGGGTGTTGGCAGGAAGGAATTTTCCTTTTAGGGTCAGGTCATCGAAGGTTGTGATGGATAGGTCTTCAAATTCTACCTGTCTTAAAAAATCAAGATCGCTTTTTCGTATGCTTCTATGATTAATGATTTCTTTTTTTGTAGCTGCATTTTTTAAGGCGTGATAGCCTGCATAATAATAGGTTGCTAATCCTCCAAGAAGAAGAGCACCAATACAGATTTTTGTATCGTTTTTCATGATAGGTTCCTCCTAATAATATGATTATATCAAATAAAATGAGTAATGGATTTATGCAAAATAGGGATTTTGCATAAAATGATAAAAAAATCCGAAGATATCGCTTGTTCTTCTATGGTTTTTTATACTCATTTAGGGTAGTTTATGTTAAAATACATTTTAGTATGGGGTGATTATATGACTAAGGTAGTTTTACCTGAAAAAATGGATGAAATTAAAGCATGTATTTTGAAGGGAGACGTTGTTGCTTTTCCGACGGAGACCGTCTATGGATTAGGTGTTCAGTTTGGAAATAAGAAAGCCTTAGATAGCTTGTTTACCGTGAAAAACAGAGATCAGAAAAAAGCGGTGACATTGATGTTATCACATATTGATATGTTAGAGAAGTATGCCTATGTTGATGAAAGAATCATGAAGGTTGCTAAAGCTTTTATGCCAGGTCGCATTACGCTTGTTTTAAATCGTAAAGAGAGTGTTGATCCTGCCATGACAAATGGTCTTCCAACTATTGGAATCAGGATTCCTGATAGTCCGTTTGTCTTGGATCTTATCAATGAGGTTGGTCCTCTTTCTGTGACAAGTGCTAACTTGTCAGGGGGAGGAAATACAACTAACGAAAAGGAAGTTCTTGAACAGCTTGATGGAAGAATTCCTCTTGTTGTGAAGGGGCAGACGTCTTCTTCTCTTGCGAGTACGGTTGTTAAATTAACAGACGGGAAAGTGGAGATCTTAAGAGAAGGAGCAATCACGAAGGAAGATATTGAGGAGGTCTTTAATTCATGAAAATAGCAATTGCGTGTGATCACGGAGGATTCCGTCTTAAAAATGTTTTGATTGAAAACATGAAAGCTCAAGGGGTTGAGGTTGTTGATTTCGGAACATATTCAGAAGAATCTTGTGATTACCCAGATTATGCATCGAAAGCGGCTAAGGCAGTTGCCAATGGCGAATGTGATAGAGGTGTTGTAGTGTGTGGAACAGGTATTGGTGTGTCCATTACTGCTAATAAAGTAAAAGGTATTCGTTGTGCTTTATGTCATGATGTATTTAGTGCAAAAGCTACAAGAGCACATAATGATGCCAATATGATTGCCATGGGACAGAGAGTTATTGGAGAAGGCTTAGCTGTTGAAATCTTAAATGCATGGCTACATACTGAATTTGAAGGTGGAAGACACATCAAGCGTATTGAAAAGATGATGGCGCTAGAAAGGGAGTAGGAGAATGAGAGATAGTGAAGTATTTGCAAGTGTACAAAGAGAGTTAGATCGTCAAAGAAACAATATTGAACTTATTGCTTCTGAAAACTTTGTATCACAACAGGTTATGGAATTAGCTGGTTCAGTTCTTACAAACAAGTATGCTGAAGGATATCCAGGAAAAAGATATTATGGAGGATGCCAGTTTGTAGACGAAGTTGAAACTTTAGCTATTGAAAGATTAAAGAAGCTTTTCCATTGTGAATATGCAAATGTACAGCCTCACTCTGGGGCTCAGGCTAATACAGCTGTTTATTTTGCATTATTACAGCCTGGAGATAAGGTATTAGGTATGTCTTTAAATGATGGTGGTCATTTAACACATGGTCATCCATTAAACTATTCAGGAATGACTTATGAATTCCACGCATATGGTGTGGATCGTGAATCTGAAATGCTTGATTATGAAGCATTCAAGAAACAGGTGGAAGAAGTTAAGCCTAAACTTGTTGTTGCAGGTGCTAGCGCTTATTCGAGAACTATAGATTTTAAGACTATGGCAGAAATTGCTCATGAAAATGGAGCATTGTTCATGGTCGATATGGCACATATTGCTGGTTTGGTTGCAGCAGGAGAACATCCTTCACCATTCCCTTATGCTGATGTTGTTACTACAACAACACATAAGACACTTAGAGGACCACGTGGTGGTGTAATTATGTGTAATGATGAAGAAATGATTAAGGCAATCAACAGAGCTGTATTCCCAGGAATGCAGGGTGGGCCATTAATGCATATCATCGCTGCTAAGGCAGCTTGCTTCTATGAAGCATTACAGGATGATTTTAAAGATTATGCAAAACAGATCAGAAAGAATGCGAAGGCATTGGAAGAGTCTTTAAAAGAAGAAGGATTCAGACTTGTCGCTGGTGGAACTGATAACCATCTTCTTCTTATTGATGTTAAAGCAAGCTGTGGTATTACAGGTAAGAAGGCACAGCGTCTTCTTGATGAAGTTAATATCACTGCCAACAAGAATGCTATCCCATTCGATACTGAAAAACCATTTAAGGCTTCTGGTATTAGAGTTGGTACTCCAGCTATGACTACTAAGGGCTTTAAGGAAGAAGACTTTAGAGAAGTTGGTAAGATCATTGCTCTTAGACTTAAGAATGATGAAACTGATGAAATCAAGAATGAATGTTTAAGAAGAGTGAAGGCTCTTACTGATAAAGTCACTATGTACAAAGATTTAAGTTATGAGGATTAAACTATGAGCGTTAAGATTTTAGATCATGCTTTAATTAAGCATAAGTTATCAATTATGAGAGATAAGAACACATCAACATATATTTTCAAGCAGAACCTTGATGAAATCGCAATGTTGATGGCATATGAAGTATCAAAGGATTTCCCTTTGAAACTTAAAGATATTGAAACTCCAGTATGCAAGACTACTGGTTATGAAGTTGATAAGCAGATTGTACTTGTACCAATCCTAAGAGCTGGTATTGGTCTTGTCGATGGATTTAGAACTATTATGCCAAATGCTAAGATTGGTCATATTGGTATGTATCGTGATGAAGAAACTTTAATTCCACATGAA
Organism: Kandleria sp.; assembly: GCF_017934775.1. Taxonomy (NCBI): domain Bacteria; kingdom Bacillati; phylum Bacillota; class Erysipelotrichia; order Erysipelotrichales; family Coprobacillaceae; genus Kandleria; species Kandleria sp. The sequence goes on from NZ_JAGBIX010000015.1 coordinate 9,965, forward strand.
TACTATGCAAGATTCCCAAGTGGACTTGAAAGTTCTAAGGTCATCATTGTAGATCCAATGCTTGCTACTGGTGGTAGTGCAATGGATGCTATCAAAGCTATTAAAGATAGAGGCGCTAAAGATATCATGATGGTATGTTTAGTTGGTGCTCCTGAAGGTGTTAAGGCATTACAGGAAGCACATCCTGATGTAGATATTACGCTTGCAGCCCTAGATCATCATTTAAATGAAAAGGGATATATTGTTCCTGGTCTAGGAGATGCCGGAGATCGTTTATTTGGTACTGACTAATGAGTGATCTCAAAAAAATGATAAATGATTGTAAGATTCCCTTTCTATTTGGATTAATTGTGTCATTTATCATCACTTTTGTTACAAGAGATTACACTATCCCCGTTGGATGGATCTTAGGATCCATCATGGGGATGATTGTATATCTTGTAAATATAGAAATGATCGATATGATCATTTCATTGAAGAAGTCCGTATTGATTGTTATGGTTATGCATTTTGTCAAGATGATGCTGTATGCATTAGCGTTGTTAGCGGGTATATTTATGAAGCAGTATGTTCATCTTGCAGCAGTTTTTATCGCCTTGATGTTGCCTAAGCTGACAATTTATTGGACGATACTTGGGGAAAGGAGGAATCATTGATAATGAAGATTGTTATTCAGGCAGAATTGGTATCATCATTGATCATCACTATTTGCTTAGCAGTTTTCTTTATTTGGGCAGGCAAGAAATTTCGAGAAGCAGATCCTCTTGAAAAGCCACACGGCATTATTCTCCTTGTGGAGATCTTGATTAAGTGGCTCTATGATTACTTCAAAAGCATTATGCCTAAGAAGTTTGAAAAGAATTATTATCCCTACTTTGCGATGTTGTTTATTTGGCTATTAGTCGCAAACTTATCAGGACTTCTTGGCTTTGAAGCACCTACATCGAGCTGGTCGGTGACGTTGGCGCTGACTCTTGTAACATTTACGCTTATTCAGATTAATTCTATTAAGCATAATGGGATGGGGGCTTATTTGAAATCAAATCTTATCCCGCCAACAAATTTATTTGGAACTATTTCGCCATTGATTTCTATTTCAATGCGTATATTCTGTAACGTGTTAAGTGGTTCATTTATTATGGCTTTGATTTATCAGTTTACTTCATTTTTATCTTATAAAGTCATTCCATTTAACTTCTTAGGTCCTGTTTTGGCACCATTATTACATGCATATTTTGATATATTCTCTGGTGTGATTCAGGCTCTTGTTTTCGTAACATTATCCACAATCCTGATTTCAATTGAAAATCCGGATGAGGAATAAAGTTGTAAGAATTGTCTATACATAAAATTAGGAGGAAATCATTATGACAGACAAAGGTTTAATTGCAATTGCAGCAGGTCTAGCAATTATTGCTGGTTTAGGTACAGGTATTGGGGAAGGTATTGCCGTTTCTAAGGCTCTTGAAGCATTAGGAAGAAACCCAGAAGCAGAAAGTAAGATTCGTACATTAATGATCATGGGTGTTGCCATGACAGAAACTGTTGCCTTATATGGTCTATTAGTTTCATTAATCTTATTATTCGTTTACAAATAATAAATAGGAGGAATTGCTATGCCAAATATTGAATTAAAGCTATTCCCGAACTTTGTAACAATTATTGTACAGTTACTCTCAACTGGTATTTTATTTCTTTTATTCAAGAAATATTTATGGAAATATGTTCTAGATTTCATGGATAAAAGAGCTGATGCTATTGAGAAAAATATCAATGATGCTAAAGATATGAGAGAGAAAGCTACTGTTTATCTTCAGGAAAGTGAAGAACAGGCAAGAGCTTCTGCTAAGCAGTATCGTGAAATCATTGATCTTGCGAAGGAAGACGCAAATAAAGCAAAGCAACAAATCATGAATGAAGCCAACGAACAGGCTAGAAATAAGATTGCGCAGGCTGAAGAGCAGATCGAAGCTGAAAAAGCGCAGGCGAGAGCTGAAATGAAGGAAGAAATCGTTGATATTGCTACTGAAGTAGCTACTAAGATCATGCAGAAAGACATGGATGCATCCACTAATGATGATATGGTCAAAAGTTTTGTGGATGAGGTAATCAACTAATGGATACTGTAGCAGAAAGATATGCAGAATCACTTTTTGCATTAGCTTGTGAAGAAGATGCAATCAGCTCATATTTAGATGATATGAAGCTTGTCGATGAAGTGTTAGAAAGTGATCCAAAGATCGTACAGTTTTTCTCACATGTACTTATTTCTGATGAAGATAAGTGCAAGCTATTAGATGATAGTTTTTCTTCATCTATCAATAAGTACGTATTGAACTTCCTTAAGCTTCTTGTTAAGAAAAGAAGAATTCGCTACATTCGTGATATTGTGAAAAGCTTTATTGGTTTATGCAATAAGAAATTAGGAATTGAAGAGGGTCTTGTTTATACACCTTACGCGTTAAGTGATGAACAGCTTAAAGATGTAGAGAAAGCAATGAGCGAAAAGGAAAACAAGACTATTGTGCTAAGACAAATTATCGATGAATCTTTAATCGGTGGTATCAAGGTACAAATTAATACAAGAGTCTATGATGATTCTATTAAAAATAAAGTTGAAAAGCTTAGAAGTAAGCTTTTAGAAAGTAGGTGACAAGTGTGAGTTTAAGACCAGATGAAATCAGTGCCTTAATCAAAGAACAAATTAAGCACTTTGATGATGTCATCGAACAGAAAGATGTCGGTACAGTCATGACTGTCGGTGATGGTGTCTCTCTTATTCATGGACTTGATAATGCCATGCTTGGGGAATTAATTGCATTCCCAGGTGATGTTTATGGGATGGTCATGAACTTAGATGAAGACAGTGTTGGTGTCACACTATTAGGTAACGCAGATGATATCAAGGAAGGCGACGAAGTGCGTAGAACAGGACGCATTATCGAAGTGCCTGTAGGTGATGAATTATTAGGACGTGTTGTCAATCCTTTAGGACAGGCAATTGATGGACAGGGAGAAATTCATACTACTAAAACAAGACCAATTGAAAGAATTGCCCCAGGGGTTATGACAAGAAAGTCAGTAGATGAACCAGTACAGACTGGTATTACAACTATTGATGCGATTATCCCAATTGGTAGAGGTCAGCGTGAGTTGATTATCGGTGATAGACAGACAGGTAAGACTGCTATTGCGATTGATACAATTCTTAACCAGAAAGGTCAGAATATTTATTGTATCTATGTTGCAATTGGACAGAAAAACTCAACAGTTGCACAGGTTGTTAATAAATTAAAACAGGGTGGTGCAATGGAATATACTACCGTTGTTTCTGCCTCAGCCAGTGAATTAGCTCCAGTTCAATACATTGCACCATATGCAGGATGTGCTATTGGTGAAGAATGGCTTGAACAGGGTAAAGATGTTCTTATTGTTTATGATGACTTATCTAAGCATGCCGTAGCATATAGAACATTATCATTATTATTAAAGAGAGCACCAGGACGTGAAGCGTATCCAGGTGATGTCTTCTATCTTCATTCAAGATTATTGGAAAGAGCTTGTAAGCTTAATGAAGAAAATGGTGGAGGATCAATTACTGCCCTTCCTATCATTGAAACACAGGCAGGCGATATCTCAGCTTATATCCCTACTAACGTTATTTCAATCACTGATGGTCAGATCTTCCTTCAGCAGGAATTATTTAACTCTGGTTTCAGACCAGCCATCGATACTGGATTATCTGTATCACGTGTAGGTTCTGCAGCGCAGATTAAAGCAATGAAGCAGGTGTCTTCATCATTAAAATTTGAATTGGCACAGTATACTGAAATGCAGTCATTTGCACAGTTCGGTTCTGACCTTGATGAAGCTACTCAGGCTACAATTGATCATGGGGAAAGAATCAGATCTGTATTAGTACAGTCTCAGTATTCTCCTCGTCCAGTCACTACTCAGATCTTGACATTGTTTGCCTTAAAGAACGGTTTAACAAAGACTATCAAGATCGAAAAGATGACTGAATTCATGGATGGTCTAGTCGATAACATTACTGCTAAACATCCAGAATACATCAAGGAAATTGAAGAAAAGAAAGTCTTATCAGACGCATTGTCTTCTGACTTGAAGACTGCCATGAAAGCTTATGTAGAACAGTTCGAAAGACTGCAGACAGCGGGGTAATTGCTTATGGCAGGACAGATGCAGGCAATCAAACGTCGTATGAAATCAATTGATTCTACGATGAAGATCACGAAAGCGATGCAGCTTGTCGCAAGTTCCAAACTGATGAAAACAAGAAAAAGACTTGATGAAATGAAGCCTTACTATACACAAGTAAAAGATACTTGTGCAGAGATTCTTGAATATTCAGGAAAGAGTGTCTATTCTCCTTATCTTAAAGTTAATGAAGAAGGAAAAGATGCTTATATTGTGATTACATCCAGCTTAGGGTTATGTGGTGGATATAATGCTAACGTATACAAGATGATAAATGAAGAAGTCAAAGATGGCGATCTTGTTTACGTGATTGGAAATAAAGGCTATGCCTATTGCAAAAACCATCGCAATGTGGAGCTTAACACACAGTGGATTGATTTAAATTCTACTTTGGAATTTAAGGATATTGTAAGAATGACAAATCATCTATTGGATGAATATGTTGCTAAGAACATTAAGAGCATTCATATCATCTATACTGAATTTGTAAATAATATTACATTCACTCCACGTAATGTGAAGCTTCTTCCCGTGGATCAAAGTGATCTTAGAAATGAGAAATCAACTGAACTACGTAAACAGACATTATTTGAACCTTCTCCTGAAGAAGTGCTAGGAAGCTTGATTCCAATGTATCTACAGGCTGTCATTTATGGATATCTTGTAGAATCAGTTACAAGTGAAAATGCTTCAAGAAGAGCTTCAATGGAAAATGCGACAGATAATGCACAAGAATTAACTGATGAATTAAGATTAAAATATAACCAGGCTCGTCAGACTGCAATCACTAATGAAGTAAGTGAAATTGTGGCTGGTGCCAATGTTGAATAAGAAGGAGGTGCCATATGTCTAATATAGGGAAAATCGTAAGTGCCCGTGGACCAGTTGTCGATGTTCAGTTCTCTGGTGATAGAAATCTACCAGAATTAAATACTGCCATCTTGGTTAATAACCATGGTGAAGAATTGACACTAGAAGTTGCACAGCACATCGGTGACGATGTTGTACGTTGTATTGCCATGGGTTCAACTGATGGTTTAACAAGACAGATGGAAGCTATTGATACAGGTGCTCCAATCAGTGTACCTGTAGGCAATAACACTTTAGGAAGAATGTTCAATGTTCTTGGACATGCCATTGATGGTAAAGAAGAATTAAGTGAAGAAAAGCATATGCCTATTCACAGAGCTGCACCAACATATGCAGATCAGAAAACAGAAACAGAAATCCTTGAAACAGGTATCAAGGTTGTAGACTTGATCTGCCCATTCATCAAGGGTGGTAAGACAGGGCTATTCGGTGGTGCCGGTGTAGGTAAAACCGTATTAATTCAGGAGTTCATTAACAATATCGCTACTGAACATAATGGATTATCTGTTTTCTCTGGTGTAGGTGAACGTTCACGTGAAGGGAACGACTTATACTATGAAATGAAAGAATCGGGAGTATTATCTAAGACAACACTTGTCTTTGGTCAGATGAATGAACCACCTGGATCAAGACTTAGAGTTGCCCTTACAGGTTTAACTATGGCTGAATATTTCCGTGATGAACAGGGACAGGATGTCTTACTATTCATCGATAACATCTTCCGTTTCACTCAGGCTGGTTCAGAAGTTTCTGCCTTATTAGGACGTGTTCCTTCTCAGGCCGGATATCAGCCAACATTAGCAACTGAAATGGGTGCTTTACAGGAACGTATCACTTCTACTAAGAAGGGATCAATCACATCAGTTCAGGCCGTTTATGTCCCTGCTGATGACTTAACTGACCCAGCTCCAGCAACTACATTTACACACCTTGATGGTCGTGTCGTACTTGATCGTGGTATCGCAGCTTTAGGTATTTATCCAGCCGTAGATCCACTTAACTCTTCTTCAAGAGGATTGGATCCAAATATTGTTGGTAAAGAACATTATGAAGTTGCTCATGGTGTACAGGAAATCCTTCAGAGATTCCAGGAATTACAGGATATCATCGCTATCTTAGGTATGGATGAATTAAGTGATGAAGATAAACAGACTGTTGCAAGAGCAAGAAGAATTCGTAACTTCTTATCTCAGCCTTTCTCAGTAGCATCACAGTTCACTGGTCTTGAAGGTAAGTATGTTCATGTAGAAGATACAGTAAAAGGTTTCAAAGAGATTCTTGAAGGTAAATATGATGATTTACCAGAACAGGCATTCCACAATGTAGGTACAATCGAAGAAGCCGTACAGAAAGCTGAAGCAATGAAAAATGAGTAAGTTTCATTTAAAGATTGTCACACCAAAAGGTACCTACAGGGAAGTGGATGTGGATATTTTGAACATTAAGACTACGGATGGATACATCGGTGTTCTTGCGCATCATATCCCCCTCGCAAGTGGTGTAGATATCTCTGAAATGAACTATAAGATTGATGGACAGACATATGTGTTTGCGATTGCCGGTGGATTCCTTTATGTAGGTGAAAACGAAGTTACTGTTATTGGTAATGCTGTTGAATCACCAGAAGAAATCGATCTTCAAAGAGCAGAAGAAGCTGAAAAGAGAGCACAGAGCAGACTAGAACATCCTACTGATGATCTAGATATCAAACGTGCTGAAATAGCTCTTAAAAAAGCTTTAGTAAGAATCAATGTAAAAGGGTTGAAGTAATATGAAACTCTTACTAAGATATCTTATTCAATGGGTAATCATCTTTGTGATTATGCTTTTGTATAAATACTTTACAAAAACAGATAGCACATACTTGATGATTTTCCTTTACTCTGTAGCACTTACTCTTGTCTTAGGAATAAGTGACTATATTAAATATCGCAGAGATCGTATGACAAAATAAAAGAAGCCGTAACGAATAGTCGTTACGGCTCTTTTTTTTTCTGCTTTAAAGTTTAGTAAGATCCTTGCAGCTATCTCTTTTAGTGATAGTGAATGGGACAATGGTTCTTGTCGCAAACATACCAGGTGTTTCAATATGCTTGATCAGTTGACTGACAGCTTCCATTCCTAGCTGGTTGGCATTGATATCAAGTGATGTTAATGCTGGATGCATCAGTCTTGCAAAGATGGAATTATTGAAGCTGACAATGGAGATATCATCAGGGACTTTTAGTCCTATTTCTTCAATGAGTCTGATAATAATTGTAGCATAGATATCATCACATACTACAAAGGCAGTAGGACGATCCTCCTGTGTTAATAGTTCTAGAATCTGAGTTGGATTATAAGAATAGCTAGAAGACAAATCGACAATATACTGTGTCTTGATGCCAAGACCAGCTTCAGTGATTCCTTGAAGATAGCCGACCTTACGGTCCACTGAGAACTGTTTCTTTTTGCTTGTGCCAAGATATCCAATTTTAGTATGACCCATCGCAATAAGATATTTAGTTGCTTCATATCCAGCCTGAACATTATCAGTATCAACACTTAAGGTAGAATTCGTATTGCTTGTAGGCTTGCCTACAATAAGATAAAGAAGATTATTAGTGTTCATATATTCTAATAGTGAATCTTCTATATCAGAATAAAGGAAGATATAGCCATCAGCTTGTGTGATTTCCATGGAATTCTTTAATTCATGGAAATTAGCACCGGTAACGACATTTAAACGATAAGAATATTTATTGCATATATAGCTGATTCCTCTTACGATTCCAAGGTAGAATGGGTTTTCGTAGGCATCAACCATTGAACGAGGAAAGACAACGCCAATTGTATGAATGGTACGTGCATGTTCATAGTGATAGCCGAGTTCATTCATAATAGCACGTACTCTTTTTTTAGTTTCATCACTAATTGAATAGTGATCATTTATAACACGTGATACAGTTGAAGTAGAGACTCCTGCTTTTTTAGCGATATCTTTAATAGTAACTCCCATATGTATTCCTCCTATACTTATCTTAAGTAGAAAAAATGAGGATGTCAAATTGTAAAATAAAGCATAAAGAAAGGAACATAAAACATAAAATATTTATATTGTAAAAATTATGAAAACATTCTTACGCAAACTGTTGTGCATATATTTGCGCAAATGTTGCACAAATAGGCAAAAAAGATGCGAAAATGACGTTGATAACGTTTTCATTTTTTTCTACAATCATCTTGTAAGTGCTAACAAACGTTTGTGTGATGAAATCACTATATAAGAGGAGGATAAGTTTTATGAGCAAGAAAACAATTGTCTCTCCAATTAAGGGAAAAGTTATTCCTATTGAAGAGATTCCAGATCCAGTCTTCTCACAGAAGATGATGGGAAATGGATGTGGCATTATTCCAGATGATGGTAAGATCTATTCACCAGTAGATGGTGAAGTTGCAATGATTGCCCCAACTAAACATGCAGTGGGATTAAAGACAAAAGATGGATTAGAAATCCTTATTCATTATGGGTTAGAAACAGTTGATCTTAAAGGAGAAGGTTTCTACTTCCATGTGAAAGAAGGAGATCAGGTTACAAAAGGTACTTTGCTTTATGAAGCAGATTATGACCGTTTTGTAAAAGAAGATATTAATATTGTGACACCTGTTATTATCACTTCACCATTAGAAAAAGAAAAATTAAAGATCAATGCAGGTCATCATGATGTTAATGAAGAAATCATGACAATTTCTTCAAAGAAAGGTCCACATATTAATTTTGATTTCTTACAGAAATTAGGAAAAGTATTGATGACAGTTATCGCTGTTATGCCAGCTGCTGGGTTGATGATTTCACTTGGTAAGCTAGTACAGATGGCTGGTGCTGATTTAAGTCTTGTGATGACAATTGGTACAACAATGGAAAACATTGGTTGGGCTATTATCAATAACTTACATATTCTATTTGCTTGTGCTATCGGTGGTAGCTGGGCTAAAGAAAGAGCCGGTGGTGCTTTCGCAGCCTTGATCGCCTTTATCTTAATTAATAGAATTACAGGTTCTATCTTTGGGGTAACTGCAGATATGGTAAGTGCTTCTAATGCGATGACACATACATTATTTGGACAGGCTATTCCAGTTAATGGATACTTTACAACTGTTCTTGGTGAAGCAGCCTTGAACATGGGGGTATTTGTCGGTATTATTTCTGGTTTCGTTGGTGGTGTTGTCTATAACAAATACTACAACTTCAGAAAATTACCTGATGCTTTATCATTCTTCAATGGTAAACGTTTTGTCCCAATTATGGTTATTGCTTATTCAGTTGTTATTTCTATTATCATGTCAATTGTTTGGCCATTCATTCAGGGTGGTATCAACTCATTTGGTATTTGGATTGCGAACTCATCTAAAACTTCTCCAATCCTTGCACCATTTGTATATGGTACATTGGAACGTTTATTATTGCCATTTGGTTTACATCACATGTTGACGATTCCAATGAACTATACTTCATTTGGTGGAACATATACAATTGCGACTGGTGCTAATATCGGTAAACAGGTATTTGGTCAGGATCCATTATGGTTAGCTTGGGTTAATGACTTAATCAACTTCAAGAACGCTGGCAATATGACAGCATATCATCACTTATTAACTACAGTTACACCTGCTAGATTCAAGGTTGGACAGATGATCGGTGCAACAGGTATGCTTACTGGTGTTGCTTATGCTATGTTCAAGAATGTTGATGAGGATAAGAAAAAACAGTATAAATCAATGTTCGTTTCTACAGTATTGGCAGTATTGCTTACTGGTGTAACTGAACCAATTGAATTCATGTTCATGTTTGCAGCATTGCCATTATATATCGTATATGCAGTATTACAGGGACTTGCATTCGCAGCTTCTGGTATTGTTCATCTTCGTTTACATTCATTTGGTAACGTTGAATTCTTAACTCGTGTGCCTATGTCCTTACAGGCTGGTCTTGGTGGAGATATCATCAACTTTATTATTGCCTGCATCGTCTTTGGTGTAGTTGGATATTTTGTAGCTAACTTTATGATCAAGAAATTCCACTATGCAACTCCTGGTAGATTAGGTAACTATGATGGTGCACAGGATGAAACTGGTGAAGGTCATCAGGGAAGCGCTCAGGTAGAAGCAATCATCGCTTTACTTGGCGGTAGAGAAAATATTGAATTAGTAGATGCATGTATGACTCGATTAAGAGTAACAGTAAAAGACGTCAATAAAGTTGCAGAATTAGAAGAATGGAAAAAAGAAGGCGCAATGGGTCTAGTTAAGAAGGATAATGGTATCCAGGCAATCTATGGACCTAAGGCAGACGTCTTAAAATCAGATATTAATGATGCATTAATGGGGTAATAACTATGAAAATAATGACACTCAATACACATTCTTTATCGGAAGAGAATGGCTTAGAAAAATTAAATAAAGTAGCAAGGTTCATCCTAGAGAATGATGTTGATGTCATTGCTTTACAGGAAGTTAACCAATCAATAAATGCAGATTCAGTGATGGCACCCTCTAGCTATAGAGGCTGCCATCAGCTGAAATCTGATAATTATGCTTTAGCTTTATCTTCTTATCTTGAAGATTATCAATGGAACTGGATGCCAATCAAGATTGGCTTTGATAAATTTGATGAAGGGTTAGCTATCTTCTCAAAGACACCAATTGTTTCTACTGAAGAGTTTGTATTAACCAATACAGATGATTACTATAACTGGAAGAAAAGAGCAGCTTTAGCGATTGAAAGCAATGGTGTGTGGATCTACACTGTTCATTTTGGATGGTGGGATGATGAAGATGAACCATTTGTATATCAATGGGAAACATTGATGAATCATGTACAAGATAAAAAGAATGTCTACATCGCTGGAGATTTCAATGCGCCAGACGATAGAAGAAAAGAAAGCTATGATTACATTCTACAAAATGGCTGGATTGATACTCGTACTTTAGCAAAAGAGGTTAAAGGAAAAGAAACAATTCCGGGTAAGATTGCAGGATGGGATCAGGAAGAAAAGGGCATGAGAATTGATTATATTATGTCCAATAAGAAACGTTTAATTAAGAGTCATCAAGTAATATTTGATCAAGATCGTGTATCAGATCATTATGGCATTATTTTGGAGGAAGCAATATGAGAGAAAGTGGAGTATTATTGCCAATAAGTGCATTGCCAAGCAATTATGGCATTGGCTGCTTTGATCAGGCAGCTTATCAATTTATAGATTTTCTGTCAAAAGCAAAACAGACTTACTGGCAGATTCTACCTTTGGGTATTACCGGTTATGGTGATTCACCTTATCAATCATTTTCTACTTATGCAGGGAATCCTTATTTTATTTCATTAGATGAGCTTTGTGAAAATGGCTGGATCAGTGAAGAGGATCTTCCTGAAAAAGATATACATAAAGAAGAAGTAGATTATGCCTACCTTTATGAACATCGCTATAAGCTATTAAGAAAAGCATATGAGAACAGTCATATTGAAAATGATGAAGGATTCATATCCTACAGTAAAAAGAATGCCTGGTGGCTTGATGATTATGCATTATTTATGGCAATCAAGTCTCAGTATGAAAACAAGAGCTGGCTATTCTGGCCTCAGGATATCCGTTCTAGAGATGAGAATGTACTTGCGAAAAAGAGAGAAGAGTTATCTTATGAAATGAACTATCATCGTTTTATGCAGTATATCTTCTGGACACAGTGGTATAGACTAAAAGAGTATGCTCATAAAATGAATGTAGCTATTATCGGAGATATTCCTATCTATGTTGCATTTGATTCTTCGGATGTTTGGTCTCATCCTGAATTATTCCAGCTAGATGAAGATGTTAAACCAGAAGCAGTTGCTGGTGTTCCACCTGATGGCTTTTCAGCAACAGGACAGCTTTGGGGAAATCCTCTTTATCGTTGGGATGTTCATGAAAAGACAAACTACGAATGGTGGATAGCACGTATGGCTTATGCAAGAGATGCCTACGATGTCGTTCGTATCGATCATTTCCGAGGCTTTGATGAATATTATTCTATCCCTTATGGGGATGAAACAGCTGTCAATGGACATTGGGAAAAAGGTCCAGGTCTTGCTTTATTTAAGGCTATTGAAAGCAAGCTTGGCAAGATGAATGTCATTGCAGAAGATTTAGGCTATCTAACAGATAGCGTTAAGCAGCTAGTAAAAGATTGCCAGTATCCTGGCATGAAGATTTTACAGTTCGCATTTGATTCACGTGATTCTAGCGGTGCTAATAGCTACTTGCCTCATAACTACATTGAAAACAGTGTTGTCTACACTGGAACACATGACAATGAAACAATGATGGGATGGTTTGATTCCATCTTGCCAATTGAAAAGAAAGCACTAAAAGAATATTTAAAAATTGAAAGCGATAGCCATGAAGAATGGCTTGATGCCTGTCTTGCGCTTGTCTTCTCTTCAGTATCAAGAATGTGTATTATTCCTCTTCAGGATTATTTAATGAAAGATAATAGTGCACGAATGAATACACCTAACACATTAGGTGGAAACTGGATGTGGAGAGTTCTACAGGAAGAATTAACAGAAACGCTTAATGAAAAAATGAAAACGTTGACGACAACATATCATCGTTATTAACAAGGAGAGTTTATCATGTTACTTGAAAAACAATTAGAAACTTTAAGTCAGAAAGGCTATGGAAAAGCATTAAAAGAATTATCTAATGAAGAAGTTTATGCAGTATTGTTACATCTTGTAAAAGATTTAACTGAAGAAAAGCCTTTAATTGATGGTGAAAGAAAAGTTTATTACTTTTCTGCAGAATTCCTGATTGGGAAGCTCATGAGCAACAACCTTATCAATCTTGGTATTCGTAAAGATGTCAAAGATATTCTTGAAAAGAATGGATTCTCACTATCTGAAATTGAAGAAATTGAAAATGAACCATCACTTGGAAATGGTGGTCTAGGTAGATTAGCAGCTTGTTTCTTAGATTCAATTGCAACATTGGACTTACCTGGAGATGGTGTTGGATTAAATTATCATCTTGGATTATTTAAACAGACTTTCAAGGATAAGAAACAGTATGAAATGCCTAACCCTTGGATTGATGAGAACACATGGTTAAACAAGACAGGAAAATCTTATCTTGTAGAATATAAAGACTTTGCATTAAGATCAAGACTTTATGATATTGATGTTCTTGGCTATAAAGGAAACAAGAATAAACTTCACTTATTTGATATTGATAGTGTTGATGAAGCAATCGTTAAAGATGGTATCTCTTTCGACAAAGAAAATGTTCTTAAGAACTTAACATTATTCCTTTATCCTGATGACAGTGATGAAGAAGGAAAGAAATTAAGATTATATCAGCAGTACTTCATGGTATCATCTGGTGCCCAGATGATTCTTGACGATCTTAGAAAGAAAAAGATTGATTTAAGAGATCTTGCTAAACATGTAGCAATTCAGATCAATGATACTCATCCATCATTAATTATTCCTGAATTAATTAGATTAATGATGAAAGAAGGTATCACAATCAAAGAAGCAATCCGTATTGTATCTAAGACTTGTGCATATACTAACCATACAATCTTAGCAGAAGCATTAGAAAAATGGCCAATGCATTATCTAGAAGAAATCGTTCCTCAGCTTATTCCAATCATTGAAGCATTGGATGCGGTAGCAGGAGAAAGAAGCAGAAATGAAAAGACTGCCATCATCGATAAAGATCAGTTAGTTCATATGGCAAGCATGGATATTCATTTTGGATATGCGATCAACGGTGTTGCAGCTATTCATACTGATATCTTAAAGAATACAGAATTAAAGGATTTCTATGATTTATATCCTTCTAAGTTTAACAATAAGACAAATGGTATTACATTTAGAAGATGGCTTCTTTCATGTAATGAAGAATTAACTGACTTCATTGATTCTCTAATTGGAGAAGGATATAAAGAAGATGCTTCTAAGTTAGATGAATTATTAAAGTTCATTAATGATGATAAAGTATTAAATGAATTATTAAGTATTAAAGATAAGAAAAAAGCAGACTTTGTAAAATACATCAAAGATAAAGAAGATATTGATCTAAACAAAGATTCAATCTTTGATATTCAGATTAAACGTCTTCATGAATATAAACGTCAGCAAATGAATGTCCTTTCTATCATCCATCAATATTTAGAAATCAAAAAAGGACATTATCCTGCCCATCCAATCACTTGCATCTTTGGTGCAAAAGCTGCTCCTGCCTACATTCTTGCAAAAGATATTATTCATACAATTCTTTGTCTTCAGTCATTAATTAACAATGATCCAGAAGTTAATAAATATCTTCGTGTTGTAATGGTAGAAAACTACAATGTAACTTATGCAGAAAAGATTATTCCTGCAGCAGATTTCTCAGAACAGATTTCATTAGCCTCTAAGGAAGCAAGTGGTACTGGTAACATGAAGCTTATGCTTAATGGTGCAATCACTATTGGTACTGATGATGGTGCCAATGTAGAAATTCATCAGCTAGTAGGAGATGAAAACATCTATGTCTTTGGTAAAGACAGTGATACAGTTATCGCTCATTATGAAAATGAAGATTATAGCTCAGCTAAGATTCTTGAAGAAGATGAAGATATTAGAGAATTAGTAGACTTCATCGTATCTGATGAAATGAAAGAAATCAGTGGTAAAGATGGAATTGAATCATTAGAAAGATTACATCATGATTTATGGACTAAAGACTGGTTCATGGCTCTTCTTGATGTAAAAGACTATATTAAGACTAAACAGCAGGCTATTGAAGATTATTCAAATCGTCGTGTTTGGGCTCAGAAGATGTTAATTAACATTGCAAAAGCTGGATACTTCTCAAGTGATAGAACTATTGCTCAGTACAATGAAGATATCTGGAAATTAAAATAAGAATAGCGACTCGCTATTCTTATTTTTTTATTACATAATTAAACGAAAATACTATTTTCGTGTTTTTTGTGAAACGTAAATGAAACGAAAAAATTTACGTTTCATTTACGTTTCGTTTATCTTATGATAAAATTATACTAAAGAGGGTAGAGTCAAAAGTTTATGAAAAACTTGATGAATGACAGATTTCAGGGATCGATGAACGATGCGATATCATTCATGTAGTATTAAAATTGAATATTTTGAATTTTTCTAAACCGAATGATTATGAAGGTAATAAAAAAAA
>NZ_JAGBIX010000016.1:0-14679 GCF_017934775.1 Kandleria sp.
AAAAACTAAAGTACACATATTCAATACTTCTATTATAAAGGAAATAAAGAAAGGGATATAACCTAAACGCTTATCAGTTTTAATGACTCTAGAGAGTCTTAAAAGTAACTCATGGATAAGTCAATTAGATTATACTAGGAGGAAAGTATATGAGTTTACCAAAAGATTTTTTATGGGGTGGCGCATTGGCTGCTCATCAATTTGAAGGTGGTGTATTAGAAACAAGCAAAGGACTTTCTGTAGCAGATGTAATGACTGCAGGAACGAAGGATACTCCTCGTATTATTACTGATGGAGTAGAAGAAGGTCGCTATTATCCTAATCATGTAGGAAATGATTTTTATCATCATTATAAAGAAGATATTGCCTACATGGCAGATATGGGATTCAAGTGTTTTAGAACTTCTATCGCTTGGACAAGAATCTTTCCTAAAGGGGATGAAGAGTTACCTGATGAAGAAGGATTAGCTTTCTATGATAATGTATTTGATGAACTATTAAAAAATAATATTGAACCAGTTATTACTCTCTCTCATTTTGAAATGCCATATCATCTTGCTAAAGAATATGGTGGATTCATGAACCGCAAGGTGATTGATTTCTTTGTCAAGTTCGCTAAAGTATGCTTTGAACGTTATAAAGATAAAGTGAAATATTGGATGACATTCAATGAAATCAATAATCAGATGAACTATAAAAATGATATTTTTGGATGGACAAACAGCGGTGTTCATTTCAATGACTACGATGATCCAGAAAAGGCTATGTATCAATGTGGTATCAATGAACTGATCGCAAGTGCTAAGGCAGTAAAAGTCGGACATGAAATCAATCCTGATTTTATGATCGGCAATATGATAGCGATGGTACCTTATTATCCATATTCCTGTCGACCTGCAGATCAGGTGTTAGCTCTTGAGATGATGCATCAGCGCTATTTCTGGTCAGATACTCAGATCAGAGGCCATATTCCTTCTTATGCTTTAAAGATGTTTGAAAGAAAAGGATGGAACTTTGAGATTACTGAAGAAGATAAGCAGGCCTTAAAAGAAGGAACAGTGGACTATCTTGGCTTCTCTTACTATATGTCCAATACGGTAGATTCCACTGTCAATAAGGATGTTTCCCGTTCATTGGATGGCTCTTCTCCTCATTCAGTAGATAACCCTTATATTAAAGTCTCAGACTGGGGATGGGGCATTGATCCTGAAGGATTGCGCTATAGCTTAAATGCCTTCTATGAACGTTATGAGATTCCACTTTTCATTGTAGAAAATGGTTTTGGGGCCATTGATATTAAAGAAGAAGATGGATCATGTCATGATCCATACCGCATTGATTATCTAAGAGAACATATTAAAGCATTAAAGAAAGCTGTTGAAAAAGACGGTGTTGATCTTATGGGATATACTCCATGGGGATGTATTGACTGTGTATCATTTACTACTGGTGAATTTAAGAAACGTTATGGATTTATCTATGTAGATAGAAACAACGATGGGACAGGTACATTAGTTAGAAGCAAAAAAGACTCCTATGAATGGTATAAAAAAGTGATTTCTTCTAATGGGGAAGAATTGTGATAATTTCACAAGCTGAAAATAAGTAGAAAAAAGTAAGCGCTTTAATTATAATAATTTGTGGCAAAATAAGGAGGAGTATTAAATGAGTTTTCCAAAAGGATTTTTATGGGGTGGCGCTACTGCTGCTAATCAGCTAGAAGGTGCATGGAACGAAGATGGAAAAGGTGTTTCTATCTCAGATATTTCAACAGGAGGAAGCGCAAAACAGTCTAAACGTTTTACGCCAGTGTTTGAAGAAGGAACTTATTATCCTTCACATGTCGCAATTGATCATTATCATAGATACAAGGAAGATATCAAGCTATTTGCGGAAATGGGATTTAAGGTGTATAGATTCTCAATCAACTGGACAAGAATCTATCCAACTGGGTTTGAAGATGAACCTAATGAAAAAGGATTGGCATTCTACGATGATCTTATCAATGAATGTAATAAATATAATATTGAACCATTGATTACACTATGTCATTATGAAATTCCATTTGAAATTGTAAAAAAATACAAAGGCTTTGCGAGCAGAGAAACCATTGATTTATTTATGAAATATGCCACTACAGTCTTTGAACGCTATAAAGGAAAAGTAAAGTATTGGCTAACATTTAACGAAATCAACAATGGTACCAATCCAGTAGGTGGACCACTTGCATTAGGTGTATTAGGAGATACTGAAAATGCTTCTGAGTTTATTCATCCAGTAAATGATGATCCAGAAGTAAGATTCCAGGCTCTTCATCATACTTTCGTCGCTTCAGCATTAGCGGTGATTATCGGGCATCAGATTGATCCCAACTTCAAGATTGGCTGTATGCAAATTATGGCTACAAGCTATGCTCTTACACCTGATCCAAAAGATCAGATTCTTAACCAGCAGCATAATCACATCATGAACTGGTTCTGCTCGGATGTACAATGTAGAGGTGCTTATCCTCGTTATATGAACAGATATTTCAAGGAACATAATATCAATATTAAGATGTTGCCAGGTGATATAGAAATCTTAAGAGATGGCCATGTAGACTTCTATACATGTTCATACTACATGTCATTCTGTCAGACAACTCATGAAAATCGCGAAGAAGTTGCTGGCAATATGATGGGTGGAACAGCCAATCCATATCTTAAAGCTAGCGATTGGGGATGGCAGATTGATCCAATTGGACTTCGCTATTCATTAAATGAAATCTATGATCGTTATCAGATGCCAATCATGGTTGTAGAAAATGGACTTGGTGCTTACGATGAAAAAGGTGAAGATGGCATGGTCCATGATACCTACAGAATTGATTATCTCCGCCAGCATATTGAACAGATGAAAGAAGCTGTAGAAGATGGAGTAGACTTAATTGGTTACACATCATGGGGATGCATTGATCTTGTCTCTGCTTCTACTGGTGAATATGCAAAGAGATATGGATATATCTATGTCAATAAGTTTGATGATGGCTCAGGTGATTTCAGTCGTGAACGTAAAGAATCATTCTACTGGTATAAGAAAGTCATTGAAACAAACGGTGAAGATCTTACAGACGTAGATACGACTGATTTAAGACCATAAAAAGAAGCAAGTAAGTTGTCTTACTTGCTTTTTTATTCGAGATAAGCAATATAGTAGCCGATATTTAGCTCTTTATTGTAGATGTAAAGTTCATAACTAAAAATATTTTTAATTCTACGATGAACATATTTTGTACTAGAAGAAGCTTTTAACTGTTTAATCTCTTTAAAGAATTTTTCATGTTCAGGTGCAACTGAATTATCTTCAGTTACAGCTTCATCATCCGTATCTTCTTCATCTTCTCCAGTTACAACTTCATCAAGCTCCGTCTCATCTATATCAATTCTGTAATCTGATTGATAGAATTTTTCGATATCTTTTCTTTTGCTTTGTTTAAATTGATCGAGAGAAATAAAGTTCTTAAGCTCAACTGGCTTCTTTAATGTAAAGCGACAGACATAGGTGTCACTTCTTTCTATATCATCGATAGGTTCATAGTTAAAATCAGCATCTACCTGTAGACTGATTCGCTTTTTATAATCAGCGTAATTGGTAGGCGTAAGGGTTGAGTATACACGGTACAAACTAAACAATACAGTAATGATAACCAGTATGATGGTTATCTTTTTTTCATCCTTTTTCATTATTTAAATATACCTTTCTAAAGTTTCTTTCAATCCAACAATGCTTTTTTATTTCTAGTTATAGTTTAACGCAATTAATTTAAATGTAAATAATATCTCATTTTTTGAGAAAAATAATCATTATTGTGGAATAAAGAAATAGAAAGGGTTGTGAGGAAAGATGAAATGTCCAAGATGTGGGAATGAGGATTCAAGCTATTTTGTCACCGTGAGAGGTCGTACGTATTGTCGTGCCTGCATCAAATTTGGGCGTATCTACACGGATGAGAAAATAGAAAAGAGAATCATTGTCAATAAATTAGAGGACGTCACCTATCATCTTTCTTTCACATTATCTCCTAGACAAAATGAAATCTCCCTTCAGCTGATTGAGTGTTTTAAGAATAAGTGGAACGCACTTGTATTGGCCGTTTGTGGATCGGGCAAGACGGAGGTTTCTTTTGGGGTCATTGCTTATGCGTTAAGTAAAGGAAAAAGAGTGTGTTTCTGTGTTCCTAGAAAAGCGCTGTGCATTGAACTTTACCATCGCTTTAAAGAACATTTTGAAGGCATAGAAATCGGCTTGATATATGGTGGTGTATGCGAGTGTGAGCAGGCCAGCTTTATCGTGTGTACAACCCATCAGCTCTATCGCTTTGTGAAAACACCTTTTCATCTTATCCTGTTAGATGAAGCTGATGCATTTCCCTTTTATGGCAATCAGGTATTAGAGTCTCTCTTTAATAAATGCAATGGGGGAATTTTTATTAAGATGAGTGCCACCTTAACAAGCAAAGATATTCATGATGAAAAGCTCTTTATTATGAATAGACGTTATCATGGACATAAGCTTCCTGTCCCAAGGTGTTGCATCATGCCAACTTTCTGCTGGAATCTTTTTCTTCTTTACATGTTAAGAAAGTATGTGAAGAAACATCCGGTTCTTATTTATGTACCAACAAGAAAGAGTGTCATGAAGTATGTGTCTTTCTTATCTCATTTTTATCTTGTAAGAGGAGTATGTGCCTTGAGCAGTGATATTAATGAGAAGCTTTCTTTATTAAAGAATAGAAAGATTGATCTTCTTGTCACTACAACCATTCTAGAAAGAGGCATTACTATTGAAGATGTCTACTGTATTGTGATCAATGCGGCAGCTGCTATTTATGATGAAAGAACACTGATGCAAATTGCAGGAAGAGTAGGAAGAAAGCCTGGCTATGAGGAAGGGGACGTCTTATTTATTGATAGAGTGAAATCAAAGGAGATGAAAGTATGCATCAAGACAATCGAAAGGCTCAATCGCATGTCTGTCTGATCTGTCATAGAGATCTTCGCTATGAATTGTCTATTAGAAGATTGATAAAAGAAGAACAGGTCTGTTCATCATGTTTGTCTCAATTTGAAATCATGGATTCATCATCTTTGTTTCTAGGCTATCATCTGCATGTTCTTTATTATTACAACACATTCTTCAAATCCCTTCTTTTTTCTTACAAGGGACAATATGATTATGTCTTAAAAGAAGCTTTTCTGCTTCCTTTTATTGAGTCTATAAAGAAGAAATATGAACAGTACATGGTCGTCTGTGTGCCAAGCAATCATGCGACAAATCTTAAGAGAGGTTTTGCGCCCGTTGCATCTATTGCGATGACGTTTTCACACCATGTTTTTCAAGGACTCTATAAAAAAGAAGATTATAAGCAGACCGATCATAGCTTCAAGGAAAGAGAAGGGGTGAAGAATGTGATTATGTTAAAAGGTGGAGAATTTCTTCGTGGCAAGAAACTCCTGCTTTTTGATGATGTGATGACATCAGGAGAAACAATGAAACGCTGTGTATCATTATGTGCTGCCTATGATCCAGCATGCATTGAGATTCTTGTATTGGCATCACGTTATGATTGGAAAGGAAGAGATGTATGAGAAAAGCAATTGTAAGCATGATGATGGCTTGTGTACTCACTGTATTATTTCAGGGACACTTCATGTTAAAAGAAGCGAAAGCTTATTCAAGAAGACAGGAAGAACAGATTGAAAGCTGTATTAAGGTAAAGAATGGATATCTTATTAGTAAGAATCTTTCTTTGTATGTAGGTAAGCAAGATGCAAAGGCCATTAAAGCGAATTTATCAGCCTACAATGAATGTGTTAATAAGGGTCTTATTTTTATAACGAAGAATAAGACAATCGTAGAAAAGAATGATCACAGTCTCTATGTTCAAGGGGGAAATATTCACAAGCGCAAACATTACTGGTGGGGCTATCGTTTTTATCTTACTCATAATGATGCAAAGCTTTATTTAAAGAGAATGCCAAAGATTTCAAAGAAAATGGCAGCTATTGGCATTGTGCTAGGACTTTTAGGAGGAATTGTCGGCTTTACAACAGAAGGTATCGGTGGGTTTGCATTAAGCATGGCCAGCAAGATCTGTGGTGCGATGGCAGCCTATATCAATTATGTCTGCCGTAAGGTAAAAGCTGTCTATAAGAAGCTTCCTAAGAAACGTGGTCTTAAGATTGATTTTAAATATTCGCTTCTCGTATCATGTTCAAGACAGTAGGTGAGATTATGGAACCGTTTATTTTAACATTAGCTATTTATGCGTTCTTTACACATTTAAGAATGTATTTGTTATTGCGTTCTACACTATTAACAAATAGAAAACTATATTTTGTGACTGGAAATATTTCTTTATTTATTCTTATTGTGATTGTGATGTTACAATGGTTAAAATTCTTTTAGTATTAATATTGTTTCTAACCGGATGCCATGATCAGCCATGGCAATTGCGTGATCTTCATCTTAAAGAAGAAACAGAAAGCAGACAGATCATCGCCTTAATCGACACGGGACTTTCTTCGCAGCTATTAAAGAAATATGATGACCGTATTCTTGATGTCTACAATGTCATTAAGGGATGTGAAGATGTAGAAGATTATCATGGACACGGCAGTGAAATGTTTCTTCTTGGCGCCTCAAATCAATATGGATTATTAAAAAGGGGACAGTATGTGATCATCAAGGCTATTGATGATCAGGGAGAAACCAAGCCCCATTATCTCTATCTGGCATTAAAGAAGGCAGAAGAGATGGGGGCAAACATTGTCAATATGTCACTAGGTGGAATGAATGAAGATCGAGAAGTCAATCGACAGATTGAACACATGGTAAAGCACCATATTATCTTATTGGCAGCAGCCGGAGATTTTGGGGATAAGGATGTCCTTTATCCTGCATGCAATAAGCATGTGATTGGTGTAGGAGCCTATGATAGAGATCATGAAATCTGGAAGGAATGCAATATTGGAAAAGGCCTTGATTGTCTTTTCCCTGGGGTGAATTTGAATCTTGGAAAACACAGTGCAAGCGGAACATCATATGCCTGCATGATTGCGAGTTGTTATACGGTGAGGTTACTTGATTATTACGCGAAGCGTGACAAAACACTCTCTTTTGGTCAAATTAAAAGGCTGTTAAGTAGAGAAGATCGGAATTGGAAATGTTGAGAATCCCAAAAATATTGGGATTCTCTTAGAAAAAATACTATTCTTTGTAATAAAGTTACTGTTTTGTTTTCAATTTCTATATGGTATAATACGATTGCTTACGTACTGAAAGGAGATTTGATTTCATGCCTAAGAAGAAAAAAGAAATTAAAAAACAAGTAAAAAAGAGATTAAAAAAAGAAGGAGAAGAACATCAGGATTTAAATCTTGATGCGAAAATTGTCGATTTAGGCGATCATCGTGGCGATGATATTGTTGTCGATACATTTGATGATGTGAAGTTGGATGCAAAGCCACTTCCATTCTCTACAAAACCACAAAAAGATAAGAAAGGCTTTGGTGCAAAGCTAAAAAGTCTTTTCTCTCAGGATAATGCAATATTAAGAAAACTAGATAAGCAGGCTGAAGAAATTCTTGCTCTTGAACCTCAGGTACAAGATATGAGTGATGAAGAATTAGCAGCACAGACTGAATTCTTCAAAGAAAGACTTGAAAAAGGTGAAACTTTGGATGATATCCTTGTAGAAGCCTTTGCGGTCGCAAGAGAAGCAGCATGGAGAGTCTTGGGTCTTAAAGCTTTCAAGGTACAGCTTATGGGTGGTATTTCACTTCATAATGGTGATATCGCTGAAATGAAGACAGGTGAAGGTAAGACACTTACATCAATTTTCCCAGTTTATCTTAATGCCCTAGAAGGAAAAGGTGTACATGTTATCACTGTCAACGAATATCTTGCAAGACGTGACTGTGAAGAAAATGGACGTGTTTTCAAATTCCTAGGATTAACTGTTGGTCTTAATGAAAGAGAACTTGATTCAGATGATAAGAGACGCATGCACGCATGTGATGTTACTTATACAACAAACTCAGAATTAGGTTTCGATTATCTTAGAGATAATATGGTAACAAGCTATGATGAAAAGGTATTGAGACCATTGCATTATGCTTTGATCGACGAGGTCGATTCCATCTTAATCGATGAATCTCGTACACCACTTATCATCAGTGGTGGTAAGAAACATACAGCTGCAATGTATGTTTCTGCAGATAAGTTTGTAAAGAAATTAACTAAAGATAAAGATTATGAAGTAGATGTAGAATCAAAGAGTGTTACATTAACACCTGATGGTATTACAAAAGCTGAAAAGGCATTTAAAGTTGACAATCTATTTGATCCATCAAATACAGCATTAGTTCACTATATCAACAATGCCTTAAAAGCAAACTACACAATGACATTAAATGTTGAATACATGATTGCGACTGAAGATGGTAGTCATGACATCAGAAATGCCCAGATCATGATCATCGACCAGTTCACTGGACGTGTAATGCCTGGACGTGCTTACTCTGATGGATTACATCAGGCGATTGAAGCTAAGGAAGGTGTACCTATCAAGGAAGAAACTGTTACTTTAGCAACAATCACTTATCAGAACTTCTTCCGTCTATTTGATAAGCTTGCTGGTATGACTGGTACTGCTAAGACTGAAGAGGAAGAATTCCGTTTAATCTATAACATGAGAGTTATTGAAATTCCTACTAATAAGCCAGTTATCCGTGAAGATAAATCTGACTTAGTCTTCTCTTCTAAGAGTGCTAAATATAAAGCTATCTGTGAAGAAGTAGAAAAGAGACATGCTTATGGACAGCCTATCTTGTTAGGTACTGTAGCTGTTGAAACTTCTGAAGTGCTTTCTAGCATGTTAAGAAAAAGAGGAATCAGACATAATGTATTGAATGCCAAGAACCATGCAAAAGAAGCAGCTATCATCGAAAAAGCTGGTGTTAAAGGTGCGGTTACAATCGCTACTAACATGGCTGGACGTGGTACTGATATCAAGCTTGGTGAAGGTGTAGCTGAAATTGGTGGATTGATGGTCATCGGTTCTGAACGTCATGAATCAAGACGTATCGATAACCAGCTACGTGGACGTTCTGGTCGTCAGGGTGACCCAGGATGCTCTCAGTTCTTTGTTTCATTTGAAGATGAATTAATGCAAAGATTCGCTAATGAAAAAGTGAAGACATTTACTGATGCCTTCCTTGAAGATGATGCCATTGAATCAAGAATGGTTACACGTTCTATTGAAGCCGCTCAGAAACGTGTAGAAGGACAGAACTTTGATATCCGTAAACAGCTTCTTGAATATGATGATATCATGAGACAGCAGCGTGAAATCATGTATAAAGAACGTGATGATATCATGCAGTCAGATGATCTTAAAGATATTGTCAAAGGTATGTTTAAGTCAGCTATCGAATTAGATGTTGCTCGTTTTACTAAAGAAGATGGCAAGAAACCAGTTGTAGATATGGATGGTTTACTTGATTATGTTGGAAAGAACTATATGCTTTTAACAACATTAAAAGGAAAGAATGCGGATACTGTTAAAAATGAACCTAAAAAAGTAGAAGCAGCACTTTCTGAAATTGTAGCTATGCAGTATGACAACCGTTTCAATAAAGATCTTCCATTAGCCGTAAGAACTGATTATGAAAGAAGAGTTCTTTTAGGTATCATTGATCATTCTTGGATCAATCATATCGATGCGATGAGTAAACTTAGAAATGGTATTTATTTAAGAGCGTATGCACAGCGTGACCCTCTTCAGGAATATACAGAAGAAGGATTCTATATGTTCGAAGAAATGACAAAATCTATCTCTCAGGAAATCGCTAAGACAATTGTACATATGGGTATTCGTCCAGGTACTGAAATGGAACAGAATATTCCTGAAATCACTGTCGAAGTAGAATTCAAAGAGGAAGAAGAATCTAAATAATAATGGAATTGTATGAAATAAGAAGCGGGCTTGAAAAAGCTCGCTCTTTGTTAGATGAATTATATGTATCCGCAAATATTGAAGTTAAAAAAAGAGAGATAGAGGGTCTTACTGTTCAGACGATGGATGAACATTTCTGGGATGATCAAAAGAAAGCAACAAAGATCTACAATAAACTTTCAGAAATGAAAAAGATTGCGGATAGCTACGATGAATTGACACAGGCCTATGAAGAATGTGTTGAAATCTATGATTATGTCAAAGAAACTGAAGATGAAGACTTTAGAGTCTCTTTAGAAGAAGACTATAATCAATTTGAAAAGAAACTTAGCGATTACGAATTAACACTGCTTTTTGATGAAGAATACGATCATCTTCCTGCCATTGTGGATATCCACCCTGGAGCTGGCGGAACAGAATCACAGGATTGGGCAGAAATGTTAATGCGTATGTATATGCGCTATGGTGAAAAGAAAGGCTGGAAAGTCTCAGTAGAAGACTATCTGGCTGGTGATGAAGCTGGTGTCAAATCAGTTACATTGCGTTTTGATGGCCATAATGCCTATGGACATCTCAAAGCTGAAAAAGGCGTACATCGTCTGGTGCGTATCTCACCATTCGATTCCAACAAGCGCCGACACACATCCTTTGCGTCAGTGGAAGTCCTCCCTGAAATCGATGATGATGTCGAAGTCAATATTGATATGAACGATTTACGAATCGACACTTACCGTGCATCCGGTGCCGGAGGCCAGCATATCAATAAGACAGATTCAGCCGTGCGTATTACGCACATTCCAACCAATACGGTTGTAACCTGTCAGTCTCAGCGTTCACAGCTGCAGAATAGAGAACAGGCGATGTTAATGTTAAAGAGTAAGCTGTATTTATTGATGCAGGAAGCACATGCGAAAGAATTAAGTGAGATTTCTGGCGAAAAGAAAGCCATTGAATGGGGCTCACAGATTCGTTCTTATGTTCTTCATCCTTATTCAATGGTTAAAGATAATCGATCAAACTATGAATCACATGATCCATCTTCTATTTTGGATGGAAATTTGGATGAATGTATTTATGCTTATCTTAAAGCCTATGTGAAAGGAGAACATGATGAATAGTCAGAATAAGTATCTTCGTCTTTTTGTCCATCTTATTCTCGTGCTCATTGGTAATATCATCCTTGCTTTTGGGATTGATGCATTTGCCTTGCCATCAAAGCTCATTGTATCTGGTTCATCAGGTGTTGGGATTATTATCAAGCAGTTCTTGCCAGTTATAGATATCTCTACAACAGTCTTTATTATTAATATGTTGGCTCTTGTAGTAGGATATTTCTATTTAGGAAAAGAGTTTATCGCTGGTACACTTGTATCCTCGTTTGCTTTTCCATTTTTCCTGGCTTTCTTTGAAAACATTCCTTCATTAGCACATTTAACTAATGATCGTCTGCTTTCTGCTATTTTTGCGGGAATATGTACCGGAATTGGACTTGGTATTGTCTTTAGAGTAGGCTACAGTACCGGAGGTCTTGATATTCCACCGGTTATCTTTAACAAGAAGTTCGGTTTCTCAGTAGGAACAATGATCAATGTTTTTGACTTGGTCATTCTTATTGGACAGATTCCTTTCAGTAACTTTGAAGGTATTCTTTACGGTATTATCTGTGTACTTGTTTCAACTTACCTCATTGATCGAGCAATGATGTTAGGGGAAAGCAATGTACAAGTTATTATCATATCCGATCGCTATGAAGAAATAGCACGTATGATCTATCGCGATGTCGATCGCGGTGTGACATTCTTGAATGTAACAACTGGATATTTAAGAAATGAAACCAAAGCAATACTCGTCATTCTTTCAAGAAGACAGTATACAAGCTTCAATGAAGATGTTCAGAAGATTGATCCATATGCTTTTGTGATCGCAAGCGATGTACATAGTGTAAAAGGAAGAGGCTTTACCCTTCCTGATATCAATCTGCCAAGAAACTATTAAAAAATGCAGCCATTACTGGCTGCACTTTTTTATGGCATCAATATAAAGTTCGACATGACCGCAGTCGGGGCAGACTGCTGCCTTAAGTGGATACTTTTCACGATGATAGTTTTTATCTTTTTTTATAAGAACCAGATCACTAATAGAGACACCTTGGTCGATGATATAGCTTTCTTCATCCATTATCTTGTGACATAGTGGACATTTTCGCATTTTTTTCACCTCTGCGGATTATTTTATCACAAGATGACCTATTATCATACATGAAATAAAAAAATATCATTTCATTCATACTTTTATATGTTATAATTTCACAAGGAGGATGGTCATATGATCAAATTAGAAGGTGTTACTAAAGTTTACAAAACAGGCGTGCGAGCGCTTAATGATATGAACCTAAATATTGATGCTGGTGAATTTGTTTATGTCATTGGTCCAACAGGAGCAGGGAAATCTACATTCATCAAGCTACTATATAGAGAAGAAAAAGCAACATCTGGGAAAGTCTTGGTTGATGGTAGAGATGTCAGCAAGATCCGCAACAGCAAGGTCCCATATTTTCGTAGAGAAATTGGTGTCGTTTTCCAGAACTATCGTCTTTTGCCTAGAAAGACAGTATTTGAAAATGTTGCTTTCGCATTACAGGTAACTGATACCCCAAGAAGAAAAATCAGAAACAGAGTCAGAAAAGTATTACAGCTTGTCGGACTTGAAGATAAGGCAAACGCATTCCCACATGAATTATCAGGTGGTCAGCAGCAGCGTGTCGCTATTGCCCGTGCTATCGTGAATTCACCAAAGGTACTCATTGCGGATGAACCGACAGGGAACCTTGATCCTGATACATCAGAAGGAATCATTGAATTATTGCAGAGAATCAATGAAGTCAATGGAACAACTGTCCTCGTTGTTACTCACGATAAGATCATTGTACAAAAATACAAGAAGAGAACTATCCTTATTGAAGATGGATGTGTGACTTCAGATACAAGTCTAGGAGGTTATGATAATGGAATTAATTAGTTCAATCAGAAACTTCCCTAATCATTGCAAGACCGCATTACAGAATATCTGGAGAAATGGGGTTATGTCCATTTCATCTATTTTTGCGGTAACAATCACATTAACACTTATTGGTGTATTATGTGTTATTGCGGTAAACATTAATGATATCACATTAAGCATTGAACAGAGCTTAACTATTTATGTGAAAGTAAACAGGGATGCAAATGAAGCACAATCAAAACAGATTGGGCAGGAAATTGAAAAGCTTGCCAATGTAAAAAATGTTAAGTATTCAAGTAAAGAAGAAGAATTAAATAAGCTGATTGAATCAGCCAGCAGCAAGAATAAGGAACTCTTTGAAAGCTATCGAAAAGACAATCCTTTAGGGGATGCCTATGAAGTAGAAGTCAAGGATGCCAAACAGATTACGAAAGTGGCGCATGATATCGAAAACATTGCCAATGTCAGCGAAGTGACCTACGGTGGTGAATCTACAAAGGATATGGTATCAATGCTTGAAAACATCAGAAATGGTGGAGCTATCTTCGTACTAGCCTTAATTGGGGTTGTACTGTTCATGATTGCCAACACGATCAAGATGGCAATTACATCTCGTTCAACAGAGATTGCGATTATGCGTATGGTTGGGGCATCTAACTGGTATATTCGTCTGCCATTTATGATTGAAGGAATCTTCATCGGATTATTTGGTTCAATTGTACCAATCATCGCCTTGTATTATGGATACAGCTTTGCCTATGTACAGTTCCAGAGAATCTTAAGTACATCCATCATGGTATTTGAAAAGCCATTCCCATTTATCTGGAATCTAAGTGGCTTGCTTGTAGCACTCGGATGTGGTGTAGGTTTAATTGGTTCATTCTTCTCAGTAAGAAAATTCTTGAAATTCTAAGACTGTTTTATAACAGTCTTTTTTTGTTTATTGCACCTTTCTTTTCTTTTATCGATGTTTTACCTATAATAAAAATAGGAGTTGGTCATATGAGAAAAGAGTTCTTCAGCGTTCCTAATATATTGACATATTTGCGCATCTTACTTATTCCATTCTTTCTTTATGCCTACTATTGCGTGGATAATGGGACTATTCGCTTTTATAGTATGATCATTTTATTCATATCAGCAATTACTGATTTCTTGGATGGCTTTATTGCAAGAAGATATAAACAGATCACATCTATTGGAAAACTGCTAGACCCTATCGCAGATAAGCTTTATGAGCTAGTCCTTGCTTTGGTTTTAATGAAGGACTATCCACTGTTTAAGTACATTCTCTTTCTTTTTATTGCAGAGAATGCCATGCTTTTGGGATTTGGGTTTTATATCTTCAAGAAGAAAGGCGTTCATCTAGATGGTGCTCATCTTCCTGGAAAGATTGCGACCGCATTGTTTTTTATCTTTTCTTTATTGATGATAACCTTCAATATGAAAGATACACTTATTTCCAGGGTAATGAGTATCTCCTTGTTAATTTCTGTTGGAATAGCCACTATTTATTATTTTAGATGTTTATGGAATTTATTGGTAGAGTCAAAAGTTTATGAAAAACTTGATGAATGACAGATTTCAGGGATCGATGAACGATGCGATATCATTCATGTAGTATTAAAATTGAATATTTTGAATTTTTCTAAACCGAATGATTATGAAGGTAATAAAAAAAA
>NZ_JAGBIX010000017.1:0-19919 GCF_017934775.1 Kandleria sp.
ACAACAAGATTATACACCTAAACCACCCTGAAAAAAAGCGCTTTTTCTTCAGGGGTTTTCAGCGTGCAATAAAAACCATGAAAAATTACTGATAATTTTTTTAAATTTTTACTTGATTTCTATTATCCAATTTTTTTGTATCATTAAAGAGACTTGTAATCAGTTTCATTTTCTTATACAATGAAAAGGTAAAGAGAGGTATATCATATGGCTAATATCGAATATTACACATACAAGGAAAGTCCAATTAATGGCGATATCATGATGAGCGTACAGGTCTTCGATATCATTGTTAAACAGGTCTTTGAAGAAGATCCAGATGTAAGCTTGGATAAGACAAAGGGCTTTTCAATTTCAGGAACAAAAAATCTTGTCAGCTGTCGTATTGATCATAATGAAGTTTATATTACAGTTCATATCAGTGTAAAATATGGCACAAATGTCTCTGAAAAAACTAAAGAAATTCAGAGAAAAATTGCATCATCAATTAAGAATTATACAAACGTAAGTGTAAAAACAATTGATATTGTAGTTGTTAATATTGAATTCTAAGAAAAGCGAGTCATTTTCTTGCTTTTCTTTTTTATCTTTCATTCCTTTTTTTATAAGACTATGATAGAATATCAATGTTTACGGAGGTCTTTGAAAATATGAAAAAAACAGTTAGACAAATTGCAAGAGAAAAAGCAATTATTGGTATATATCAGAATTTAGCAGTTGGTGCTGATAAACAGGATATCATGAATTATGTAAAACATGATGATGTACTAAAAGAAGGGTTATCAGCCATGACATTCTGTGAATCTCTTATTGATATCGTATTAAAAAATAAAGAATCATATATCAAACTTATTGAAAAGTATTTAAAGAGAGGTTGGACTTTTGATCGTCTAAGCAAAATGGAACAGGCTATTTTACTAGTAGCTACTGCTGAAATCCTTGATACTGAAACTGATGAAAGAGTTGTCATCAACGAAGCTGTCATCAATGCAAAATCTTTCTGTGATGAAGGTTCTTACAAATTCATCAATGGGATCTTACATAAGGTCGTAAGTTAATGGACGAAAAATATTTATCCGTCTTTGCCCTCAATAAATATATTAAAGCAAGAATGAATAGTGATTATCAGCTGCAGGATGTTATGATCAAAGGAGAAATCTCTAATTATCGACCACATCCAAGCGGGCATATGTATTTTACATTGAAAGATGAAAATGCAAGTGTAAACGCCATCATGTTTGCTTCTAATGCAAAAAGGATGGCGTTTCATGCCAATAACGGGGATAAAGTACTTGTAAGAGGATATGTATCTGTCTATGAAAAGACAGGACAATATCAGCTCTATATTCGTGAAATGTCACGTGATGGATTAGGAAACCTTTTTATTCAATTTGAAGAACTAAAGAAGAAGCTCTCAAGTGAAGGCCTTTTTAATGAAGAACATAAAAAACCAATTCCTACTATCCCTCAAAGGATTGCAGTCCTTTCTGCTAAGCAGGGGGCAGCCTTACAGGATGTACTTAGAACAATAAAGGGACGTTTTCCCGCAGCAAGAATAATCATTTTCCCTATTCCTGTACAAGGAAAAGGGGCATTTATTAAAATCATAGAAACATTAAAAGGCATTGATCAGCTCAACTTCTCAACAATACTGCTCGTACGTGGAGGTGGCAGCATTGAAGATCTGTGGAACTTCAATGAAGAAGCATTAGTGCGCTGCATCTATGAACTTAAGACACCAATCATAACTGGTGTTGGGCATGAAACAGACTTTACGCTTGTCGATTTTGTCAGTGACTTGCGTTGTGCTACGCCTACGGCTGCAGCTGTCGCTGCGACACCGCATGTCGATGAACTTACAGAAAGTGTAGTACATAAGAAAGTACAGCTACAGACGCTATTAACAAGACGTCTTGAAATTGAACGTCAGCATCTTAATCATTTAAGAAGTCATTATTTCTTTAAGGATCCACATCGTCTTATTGAAAATGATCTATTAAAAATGATGCAATATAAAAATAAACTTGATGCTTTCCATGATAAATTTATGATTTCACATCAATCAATCATCAAGAAAAAATTACAGACATTAAGCTATCTCATGAACCAGACAATAGCCAAGGAACAATTTTCTTATATGAAGAAAGTTGAAAAGCTTGATCTTGTGAGTCCTTTAAAGACTCTTGCAAGGGGATATGCTCTTGTAAAAAAAGATGATAAGCTTGTAGATTCAGTCAATATGCTTTCTAAAGGAGACAAGGTTGAACTGACATTAAAAGATGGTCATGTGGAAGCGGAAATAAAGTAGGTGAAAGACATGGAAAAGAAAACATATGAAGAAGCAATGGCAAGACTTGATGAAATCATCAATTTGCTTGAAAATAATAAAGTATCCTTAGATGACAGCATAGCTCTTTATCAAGAAGGAGTAGAGCTTGCAAGCTATTGCGATGCGAAACTAAAATCAATTGAAAATCAAGTCACTAAGATCTATGAAGATCAGCAATTAAAAGACTATGAAGGTGAATAATATGGATATAATAATCAATGAAATCAATGAACGATTAACAGAAGTTATGTCCTCATTAAAAGATGGCAATGTGAAAGAGGCAATGACTTATTCATTGATGGCTGGTGGTAAACGTTTAAGACCATTGTTATTTTGTTATACGTTAAAAAGCTACGGTGTAGATTATCATGACTACATTGATGTTGCCTGTGCAATTGAGATGATTCATACTTACTCATTGATTCATGATGATCTTCCTGGCATGGATAATGATGATTTACGTAGAGGAAGACCAACTTGTCATATTCAATTTGATGAAGCCACTGCTATTTTAGCCGGTGATGGCTTATTAAATGAAAGCATGAATGTCATATTAAATATGGATATTGATGCGTCATTAAAAGTAGATATGATGAAAGTTCTATATGATCATTCTGGTGTTAATGGGATGATCTATGGTCAGCAGCAGGATATTTATTTTGAAGATCATCAGGCAGATTTAAAAGAGCTTGAAGATGTTCATCATTATAAAACAGGATGCTTACTTTCTGCACCACTAATTCTAGCTGGACTTATTGCCAACAAAAATGAAGTGCCAGCACTAAAAGATTTAGGATTTACCATTGGTTTAGCTTTCCAGATTCAGGATGATATTCTTGATGTAACAAGCGATACAGAAACATTAGGAAAGCCAGTAGGTAGTGATATTGATAATCACAAATCAACATATGTCACTCTACTTGGAGTTGAACAGTCACAGGATTATGCCAATAAGCTATTTAAATCCTGTCTAGAGAAGATATATGCTTTAACACTTAATCATGGACTAATGATTGAGATTATTGAAAAAGTTATGAAGAGAGTGAAATAAATGAATATCAAAGAGATAGACAATCCAAAACAGATTAAGCAGTTAAGTATCAATGAGCTAGAGCATCTATCTCAAGATATACGTACTTTTATTATGGAAAATGTCTCAAAAACAGGCGGGCATTTTTCTAGTAATTTGGGTATTACTGATTTAACTGTCGCTTTGCATTATGTTTTTGATTCTCCTAAAGATAAGTTTATCTTTGATGTAGGACATCAATCTTATGTACATAAAATATTAACAGGAAGAGCAAAGGATTTTTCTACATTAAGACAATATAATGGATTAAGTGGATTCCAGCGTCGCCATGAAAGTGAACACGATCCATGGGAAGCAGGACATTCATCTACTTCTATTTCAGGTGCTACTGGTATTGCGATAGCAAGAGATCTCAACAAAGAAGATTTTCAGGTTATTGCAATCATTGGAGATGCTGCTATATTAAGTGGTGAATCTTTAGAAGCATTAAACTATTTAGGAAGTTCTAATACGAAAGTTATCGTTATCTTAAATGATAATGATATGTCTATATCAAAAAATGTCGGTGGTCTTTCTAAAGCCTTATCAGATATTCGTGTTTCAAAGCAGTATAATGAAGCAAAAGATAATTATACGCAGTTTATGATGAAAACAAAGACTGGTAAGGAAATTTATAAAGCTACAAAAAAAGTTAAAGATAAAATCAAACATAGAGTCATGATTGATTCCTTGTTCCAGCAGTTTGGCATTGATTATCTTGGACCTGTCGATGGACATGATATGAGAGAATTGATTAATGCCTTAACAACTGCGAAGAAGCTGGATCATAGTGTTATTCTTCATGTTAAAACTATAAAAGGAAAAGGCTATCCTCGTGCTGAACAGGATAAAATAGGGCTTTATCACGGTGTTCCTCCTTTTGATTTAAAGAAGGGCATTTTAAATAAAACAAACACTCACTCACAAAAATGGAGTGAAGCGATTGCTAATCATATCGAATATATGATGGGTAAACATGATGACATATGTGTCATTACCCCTGCGATGATTAGTGGCAGTCAATTAAATCATATCTTTAAGTCCTATCCAAATCGTAGCTTTGATGTCGGTATTGCTGAAGAGCATGCTATGACATTTTTAGCAGGATTATCTGTTGGAGGAAAGTTCCCATTCTTAAGTATTTATTCATCATTCGCACAACGCGCTTATGATCAGCTTAATCATGATGTAGCAAGAATGGATCTTCCATGTCTTATTGGCATCGATCGTTCTGATTTAGTAGGAAGCGATGGCTCTACTCATCATGGGGTATTTGATATTAGCTTTATGAGAGGTATTCCAAATCTTATATTGATGGCTCCTTCTTCTCAAAAAGAAGCGGAAGCTATGATTAATACAGCTTACTATAATCATGATCATCCCTATGTTATTCGTTATTCTAAAAACAGTATTTCTAAGACTTCATTGCATAATGATGAACGTCTTGAAATTGGATCATGGGAATATCGTATTCATAGTGATGCCAAAACTGTCGTTATTACTTATGGTGATCATGTCAATGAAATTGAAGAAAGAATCAGATCTCACAATCTGTCTTGTGATCTGATCAATGCACGTTTTATTAATCCAATGGATGAAGAGATGCTCAATTCTATTGTAGATAAGAATATTATTGTGTATGAAACATGCATGGTAAATAGTTCATTGGGAAGTGCAATTGTTTTACATTATGCTAAACATCATCTAAATGTAAATATTTCTCTTATGGGCATTGGTGAACATTATGTGACTCATGGAGATATTGAAAATCTTCTTAAGCAAGAAAAGCTATCCATGGATGATGTCGAATTACGTATTCAGGAGTTAAATAATGAAAAAAGAGAGAGTTGATATTCTTTGTGTAGAACAAGGATTATTTGAATCACGTGAAAAAGCAAAAAGAGCGATTATGGCCGGTCTTGTTCACGACGAGCACGATCGTCTAGATAAGCCTGGCATGAAGATTCC
This sequence comes from Kandleria sp., assembly GCF_017934775.1. Lineage (NCBI taxonomy): Bacteria > Bacillati > Bacillota > Erysipelotrichia > Erysipelotrichales > Coprobacillaceae > Kandleria > Kandleria sp. The sequence continues at coordinate 5,367 of NZ_JAGBIX010000017.1, forward strand.
ACGTGATACAAAATTAGCTATCAAAGGTGAAAAACTAAAGTACGTTTCTCGTGGAGGATTGAAATTAGAGAAAGCATTACAGTCTTTTTCTATTGATCTTCATGATAAGATTATGATAGACATCGGTTCTTCTACTGGTGGCTTTACTGACTGTGCCTTACAGAATGGCGCTAAGATGGTTTATGCGGTTGATGTAGGAACTAATCAGCTAGTATGGAAATTAAGAAATGATGAACGTGTAGAAGTCATGGAAAAATATAATTTCCGCTATGCAAAAAAAGAAGATTTTAAAAGAGGAGATATTCAGTTTGCCAGCATTGATGTTTCGTTTATTTCTCTTTCACATATCTTCAAGGCTTTAGCTGACTTGATTGTAGAAAATGGTCAAGTTGCTGCATTGATCAAGCCGCAGTTTGAAGCAGGAAGGGAAGAAGTTGGTAAACATGGTATCATCAGAGATCCAGAAGTTCATAAGAAAGTCATTGAAAATGTCATTTCTTATGCCAATGAATCAGGATTCTCTATACAAGGTTTAACATATTCTCCAATTACTGGAGGAGAAGGCAATATCGAATTTTTAGGATATTTCCTCTTCGACAATAAAGAAAATGCTAAAATAGACATTGATGAGGTTGTTGATCAGGCTCATAATCATTTCTAGAAAGAGGTGACATTCATGCTAAAAAGTCTTTATATACAGTCATTTGTGATTATTGATAAAGTCTCAATAGACTTTGATGATCACATGTCTGTACTGACAGGTGAAACAGGTGCAGGTAAATCAATCATTGTAGATGCACTAGGACAATTATGTGGAAATCGTTCTTCTGCATCATTAGTAAGAAAAGGGGAAAACAAGGCGATAATCGAAGGTGTGTTTTCTCTAACTGACAATGAGAAGATCGCAAATGTTTTATCAGAACTTGGCATGGATGTAGATGATGAAATCATCATTACAAAAGAGATTTCTTCTCAGGGTAAATCTACTATCAAGATGAACTATCGTCCTCTTACTAATGCAGCACTTAAGATGCTTGCACCTTACTTGTTGCATATTCATTCACAGTTTGAGACGCAATCATTATTTTCCTTGAAAAATCATATCGTTCTTCTAGATGAATATATCGGCAAGGACATTCTTCCTTTAAAAGAGCAGTATTTACATTCTTATAAAGAAATGAAGTCTATTGAAAAAGAAATCAGAAGAATTGAAGAAGAAGAATTCAGTGATGAACAGATTGAATATTATGAAAAACAGTATAATGAAATCAAAGATTTCTCCTATACTGAAGAGTCTTTGCAGGAACTAGAAAATGAAGCTGACATCTTAAAGAACTATGAACAGCTTCATACACATGTTCATGCAATTGATCAGTTGCTTTCTTCATCAGATGGTGCATTTGAAAAGATTGATACAGCATTACATGAATTAGATGAAATCAAGGATATGGATGAATATGAAGAAGATTATAATACCCTCTATAATCTTTACTATTCATTAATGGATGTGCATAGTCACATCATTGATACCTTTGGACGTTATGAATTTGATGAATATCGTTTTAATGAAGTACAAGAAGAACTCTATGAAATATCTAGACTAAAAAACAAATATGGCTATAGTCTAGATGATATCTATGAAGCAAGAGATACTTTAAAACAAAAGATTGATACTGCTAAAAATAGAGATGATGTCTTGATGAAATTAAAACAGTCATTAAAGAGTGCTAAAAAGAAAGTAGAAGAAGATGCAATGCTTCTTCAAAATGTGCGTCAGCAAGCTGCGAAACAATTTGAAAAGGATATTAAGAAGGAACTTGATGATCTTTATCTTCCTCATGCAGCTTTCAAAGTACACTTTGAAAAAGCAGCATACACTAAAGATGGCGGCTATGATGTCATCTTTATGATCAGAATGAACACCGGACAGTCATTCGCTCCACTTAATGAATCAGCGAGTGGAGGGGAGCTTTCAAGGCTGATGCTTGCCATCAAGACAATCACATTAAAACATTCGTCACTAGATACCATCATATTTGATGAAGTCGATACCGGTGTTAGCGGCAAGGTCGCTGATGCTATTGGCTCTAAGATGGAACAGCTTGCACAGGAAAAGCAGGTTATCTGTATTACCCATCTTCCACAGGTTGCAGTACATGCATCCCATCATTTCTCTATTCTTAAACAGGATAAAGATGGACAGACTTATTCAAATACGAAACTTCTTGATGAAGAAGAACGCATCAATGAAATTGCGACAATGCTTTCTGGTGATCATATTACAAAAGAAGCGTTGGATAATGCGCGTACATTATTAAAGAGATAAGCATATAGTGATCCTATATGCTTTTTTAGGAGGAGTTTTTATGCGAGTCATATTTCATATAGATCTCAATGCTTTCTTTGCCAATGCAGAAATATCGCGTCATCCGGAATTAGCTAATAAACCCATTGTCATTGCTCATGACAGCAAAAGAAGTGTATGCTCAACAGCCTCTTATGAAGCACGTGCTTATGGGATTCATTCTGCCATGCCGGTCTATGAAGCAAAAAGAAAATGTAAACATCTTATCATTGTAGAGCCACATTATGATCTATATAAAAAGCTATCCCATCAGTTCTTTAATATTCTATTGAGCTATAGTCAAAAATTGGAAATTGCGAGCATTGATGAAGGATATATTGATATGAGCGACTACATTACAACGCATCATATTCATCCGGCTGATTTAGCATTAGAAATTCAAAATAAAGTTTTAAGACAGATTCACTTGCCTTGTTCTATTGGTATTTCACCAAACAAGTTTTTATCAAAGATGGCAAGTGACATGAAAAAACCATTGGGCATTGTGATGCTGACAAAATCAAATATTAGAGAAAAGCTCTGGCCACTGCCAGTTGATGAGATGTTTGGTATTGGCAAAAAAACAGCGCCTTATCTAAAAGAAGCTGGCATACAAACTATTGGCGATGTCGCCAACTATGATAATTATCAGACATTAAGAAGCATTCTTGGAAGACATGCTCTTCTTTATTATTATAAAGCAAATGGAAAAGATGATTCTAAGGTCATCTATGAAGACTATGATTTGAAATCCATCAGCAATTCAACAACATTTTTAAATGATATTGATGATCTTTCTTCACTAGAAGAAGAGTTTAGACCATTGGCAATGACTGTACATCAGCGTGCCATCAAAAGCAGACTGCTGACAAACACGATTGTCATTACTTTAAAATATAGTAATTTTAAATCAATCAATAGGCAGATGAACATTGATCATTATACAAACAGTTATGAAGAAATCTACAGCTATGCCATGATGTTATTAAGAAAACATTATGACTATAAGCCTATTCGCCTTATCGGGTTATCTATCAATAATCTAAAAAAAGAAGGTAAGATCAATGAGCAGCTTTCTTTCTTCACTGAAATAAAATCAGATCGTGAAAGCAGAGAAGTTCAAGTTGATGATATTATTAAACAGCTTAACAAGAATAACAATACGCATCTGATGAAAGCAAGTTCACTATTAAAAAAGACATCTTCGTGATATAATAAATAAGGTGATTACATGGAAATACAAGATACTTTGAAAGACTATAAAATGTATTTGATAGTAGAAAAAGGATTAAGCAAGAATACTGTTGAAAACTATCTTAGAGATCTAGATGATTTCTTTGTTCATGTCCGTAAATCACATAACAAAGATATTGATGCTGATGATATTGATGAATATCTTTGTTTTCTTGATGATCATTATGCAACGACATCTATACAAAGAAAGATTATTTCATTAAGACAATACTTTTTATTTCTTTTAAAAGAAAAGGTCATTGACCATAACATCATGGAACAATTTGATCTTCCTAAACAGCGAAGAACTTTGCCCCAGACTGTGTCACTTAATGAAGCAAGCAAGCTGTTATCCTGTATTGATCGTAATAAGATGGTTGGACAAAGAGATTACTGCATGATTACTTTATTGCTGAATTCGGGCATGCGTGTAAGTGAAATGGTTAATCTGACAGTAAAGCAGATCAATCTTCATGCAAGAAACATTCTTGTTAGAGGAAAAGGGGATAAAGAACGATTGATTCCAATTGACGATATGACTTGTGATATTATCAAGGATTACATGTATGAAGCTAGAAGGTCTTTTAATAAGGAAGGTATGAATCTTTTATTTTTGACGCAAAGAGGAAAACCTGTCACGAGAGAGAACTTCTATCAGATATTAAATAAATATGCTAAAAAAGCAGGAGTAAAAGCACATTTTACTCCCCATAAGTTAAGACATACTTATGCCACAACGATGCTTGAAGGACATGCTGATCTTCGTAGCATCCAGGAATTATTAGGACATAGTGATATTTCTACAACAACGATTTATACACATGTTAATAATAAAAAAATACAAAATGACTATGAAAGATTTTTTCCAGATAGGAAGAAAGAAGGAGAATAATATGAAACCATACAAAAGAATATTTGTCATTGTTTGTGACTCTATGGGTATTGGCAATGCAGAAGATGCTGAAAGATTTGGAGATAAAGGTGCCAATACAATTGGACATATCTGTGAGGCAAAAGGCGGTTTGCATGTCAGCAATATGGAAGGTCTTGGATTAGGAAATCTTGGAGATTTTAAAGGTATTCATCCTCATAACTGTCAGTTGGGTACTACAGCTAGCTTAAAAGAAGTTTCTAACGGAAAAGATACCATGACTGGTCACTGGGAAATGATGGGATTAAAGGTAGAAAAGCCTTTTAAGACTTTTACGGAAACAGGATTCCCTCAGGAGTTTATTTCTTTATTTGAAGAAAAAACTGGAAGAAAATGTGTTGGTAACTATGCTGAAAGCGGAACTGTCATCCTTGATGACTGGGGAGAACATCAGATTGAAACAGGGGATTGGATTGTCTATACATCTGCAGATTCCGTTTTCCAGATTGCTGCTAATGAAGACATCATTCCTTTAGAGGAATTATATAAAGCATGTGAAATTGCCAGAGAACTTCTAATGAGAGATGAATGGAAAGTCGGTCGTGTAATTGCTAGACCTTTTGTTGGCAAAAAGAAGGGTGAATTTAAAAGAACATCAAACAGACATGATTATGCATTAGAACCATTTGGAAAGACTGTATTAGATAGTCTTAAAGAAAATGGATTTGATGTATATGGTGTTGGTAAAATTCCAGATATCTTTGTCAATAAAGGAATTACTAAGGGCATTCATACAGTCTCAAATGAAGATGGTATGAATAAAACAATCGAATTAGCAAAACAACAACAGAATGGTCTTATTTTCGTAAATCTAGTGGACTTTGACGCTGTTTATGGACATAGAAGAAATGCGATTGGCTATGGAGATGCTATTGAAGCATTTGACAAGCAGCTTCAAGAATTAATGGGGTATATCAATGAAGATGATCTAATCATGATTACTGCAGATCACGGTAATGATCCAACTTGGACAGGAACAGATCATACAAGAGAACATGTACCACTTATCATGTATGCTAAAAATCTTACAAATCCAAGAAACCTTGGATTATTAGAAAGCTATGGTGTTATCGGTGCTACAATTGCTGAAAACTTTGGTGTAGAAAATCCTGGTATTGGTACATCAATCTTGAATCAATTAGAAAGAGATTAATATGGATCAGCAACTAAAAAGAAGACTAGTCGTAACACTTGGTGGGCTATTGATGAGTACCTTATTGTTTATGTTTGGTATTACCATCTCACATAACAATATCATAGTAGATAGCATCTATTATGGCATCTCATTATTATTGCTCATTACAACACTATTATCATGTATAAAGACATATAAACAATATAAGAAGATATTATTTGTATTTCTGATTATTGTAGATATCGCATTTATTCTTTTAACATCAACCTATATGATTAACAATCATTTCTAATAGTCAGCAAACGCTGACTTTTTTGTATTCAACTATAAAAAAAGAAAGGATTGATGTATATGAACTACAATGAATTTAAGACAAAGCTTATCGATGATCTAGAAAATAAGCTAAACGATGAATTTGATATCTCATTTAATAAGATTTATAAGATCAATGAAAGTTATGATGCCATGACCATCAGCAAAGACAATATTGGTGTCAATATTAACCTGAATAAACAATATAGAATGTATCTTGATAATTCTTATGATTATGCTTATCATAGTGCTATTCATATCATTGAAGAAGGATTTAGGAATAAGCCAAATATTGATATGAAAGAACTATATGATTATAATGTTATGAAGAATAAGCTTTTTATAGAAATCATTTCAATTAAAAGCAATACAGATCTTCTTAAAAGTGTTCCATATAAACAAATTGAAGATATGGCCATCGTATATCGATTTTTATTAAATAATGATAATGGACGTGCATCCATCTTAATTACAAATCAGATTCTGCATACATTAAATATTGATGAAAATAGACTTCATAATGATGCTATCAAGAATGCTCAAATCATTAATCCCATGATCATCAATGATTTAAGTGAAGTGTTATCTGAAATGATGAATGAAGATTATTCTACAAAAGAAAGAATCTTTATAGCAAGTGTTGCTGATAAGATACATGGAGCATGCGTTATAGCTTATAAAGGATTTATGGAACAGGCATCATTAAAAGCTGGTGGAGATTTTTATTTATTGCCATCAAGTATACATGAAGTATTAATTGTTCCTGACAATGGACATTTTCGTCTAGAAGATCTTCAAGTGATGGTTAAGGAAGTCAATGAGAATGAAGTTGATGAAATTGATCAATTAACTGATAGTGTTTATCATTATGATCATAAAGAACAGCTATTTGAGCTTGGTGAGAAGTATCTTCAACGATTAAATGCCTTATATTCTCATATATAAATTTTACATAATATACATTATGCGAAGTAGAATATATATTATAATTATAAAGGACAGAGCATTCATTGTTCTGTCCTTTTTCATATTATCCAGTTCTATTTTTTAAAATGAAGAACTACTTTAAACATATCACCATCGATTGTTAAATCAAATTTTCCCTCTTGGACTTCAGTAAAGCTTTTAGCAATTGCTAAACCTAAACCTGAGCCACTTTGATGTCTAGATTTATCACCACGTTTAAATCTTTCGACAATTTCTTCTGATGTGAAATTCATTTCTGCTTTGGAAATGTTCTTGAATGAAATTGTAATATCTTCATCGACGTTCAAGTCGATATAGACTCTGGTATTATCTAAAGCGTATTTCCCGATGTTATTGATGAGGTTTTCAAAAACACGATATGTCTTTTCTCCATCAAGCATAACCATCTGTTTATCAACATTGCTGTTCTTGATAATCTGTAATTTCTTTGATGAAAGAATTTCATCTGATTCAATCAAGGCCTGGTTTAATAAGGATACAATATCCAACTCTGTTTTCTTAATATTCATTTCACCGGAATTGACTCTTGCTACATCAAAGAGATCTTCAATCAGCTGCGTCATTCTGTTTGTATAATGGTTTAATTCCTTTAAATATGCTTCTCTCTCCTGCTCATCTTTTGTATTTTGAAGAAGAACAACATAGTTCTTGATACAAGTTAATGGTGTTTTTAGGTCATGTGATACATTGCTGATCAGTTCAGTCTTCATCTTAGAAGCACTGACTTCTTTATCAACCGCTTTTTCAAATCCATCTTTGACCTTATTTAATGAGTCTCTTAAATCATTGAAGCTTCCCAAATCTTCAGTGATTTCTTTGAACTCCCCTTCTATCATACGGTTGGTCTGATCAATAAGCTGCTGATAATGCTGTTTTATATCAATCAACTTGTTATTTAAATGGAGATATAAAGATACACCATAGACAACCATTAGAGGAATACCAATATAAGGAACAAATGATAATAAACTTAAGAAAAGAATAGAAACAAAACAAGTCAATGCAAGATTCTTCTTTTCAATCTCACTAATTGCCATCTCTGACAGCTGTTCATTTTTTTCTTTAACATACTTATAGAACAAATGAATGAATGTATGTTCACTAAAATAGTTTAATACGCCTTCACTAACAATATACTTCAAGCCAAATCCAATAATAGATGCGAAGAGATAGAAGATCATGAATAAGGTGAATAATGCGATATTTAAATTAAACTGCGTATTCGTTTTAATGAAATAGATTGGTACTTGATTTCCTAAATCACCTTGTATCATTGCAATCATTGCACTACCGGCAATACCTAAGGCTAAAGATATGATAACAGCATTAACGATGAAGAACCAATCTTTCATTGTCTTATATGGATTAAGTTCTTTAAGTATTTCAATAGGAATAAAACACATAAATATAATAATAAGAATACTTCCACAAAATAAGGTCATAGAGAAGAATCCAAGCACTGCCTCCAAATCAGAAACTTGAGCTAACAATCTTCTATCTGTAATTACTTTAGGAATCTGAATTTCTACTTTTAAATTTTTTGGGTTATCAATCTTAATATCGCCATCGTTATCAATATTTTCTAAAGCACCGTCAATAAGTTGATTTGTGAATAAATCATAATACTCAGATTTATTAATATGTAGTGTTCCATTATGATCATATGTTAATTCTAAGTGAAATCTCTTATTCTTTTTGTTTATATTGAGTTTATCTTCAACAGAACCATTCTGTGTATTTGTAAATTTATAATACACTTCATCAAATAAATAACTTTTACTATCAAGTATGTCTTTATATTGCTGACTTATTTCATTTCTTTTATCTTCAGTCATCTTATCAGGAAATACCAATTGCGAATGTTCAGGATGCATTCGTGAATCACCGTAAAGAACTAATTGCTGTAAACTCGTAGCAAGATTAGAATCAGTTAAATTTATACTATTGCCACTATATGCAACTGTTTTATAGACATGTACTGATAATGAAGAAAGCACAGTTAAAATCGTAATTATTAAAAATGATACAATCAGCTTTTTTTTCATCATTTTCTCACCTACATTTTCTCAATTTTGTATCCTAGACCCCAGACTACTTTTAAATATTCTGGCTTTTTAGAATTTAACTCAATTTTTTCTCTTAATTTTCTAATATGAACCATAATTGTTTCAGTATTGATTGCTTCCTGTTTCCATACGCTTTCATAGATCTGCTCAGCTGAGTAGATTCTTCCTGGTGATTTCATCAATAGTTCAAGAATCTCATATTCCTTCTTCGTAAGCCGTACATGTTCATTTCTCACACATACTTCTCTTGTATGAAGATCCAGTGAAAGACTTCCTACTTTAATAATATGATCACTAGATTCATGATTCTCAATACGCTCTAGCATTCTTTTGTAACGTCTAATATGCGCATTGACTCTTGCCATAAGTTCCATTGGTTCAAATGGCTTAGTTACATAATCATCAGCCCCTAGATTTAGACCGGTGATCTTATCAATTTCTTCTGTCTTGGCAGTAAGGAATATAACAGGCAAATCAAACTGCTTACGTAATATTGTGACCATGCTTATGCCATCCATGATGGGCATCATAATATCCACTATGGCAAGATAAATATCATCATTCAATAATGACAGACCTTCCTTGCCATTGGTTGCTTCTACAACTTCATATCCCTGTGATTTCAAGAATATCTTTAAGGTATTTCTGATTCCTTCTTCATCTTCTACTACAAGAACTTTATCTTTACTCATATCATCCCTCCTCGTCTATTAGTATAGGAAATAAAAATTAAGAAAATGTAGATATAAATCTTAAAAAATTCTAAACAAAAAAATTATATTCGTTCCTGTAAATAAATACAAGCAATCCTTTGGGGATTGCTTTATTGAACATAATAAAGATAAACATCTTCAAGGTTGATGTGTTCTTCATCTAGTGTGAATTGAGAATCCATTTTATCATCAGTGACAATGCGATATTGAAGACCACCTGAACGCTGCATAAAAACACCGTCTTTATAATGATTCTTTATTTTCTTATAGTAGAGATCATCAATAGGAATCTCTTTCACATAGCCTTTAATAGAATGAATCAATGACGTTGGTGTATCATTCTTGATAATCTTTCCTTTCTTCATCAATAATATATCACTAGCAATGCTTTCTACATCAGATACAATATGTGTAGAAATAAGCACAATCTTCTCTCTTCCTAAATGAGAAATAATATTACGCATGTGCGTACGTTCTCTTGGATCAAGACCAACCGATGGTTCATCTAAAATAATAATATCAGGATTCCCCAATAAGGCCTGTGCCAGCAATATTCTTTGTCTCATTCCACCAGAATAAGAACGAATTGAGTGATGTCTGACATTATAGAGATTCACCATCTTTAATAACTTAAGAGCCTGCTTATTGCATTGTTTTCTGCTGATTCCTTTTAATTCTCCAATATATAAAAGAAACTGCAATGCAGAAAAATCCTCATAGAAACCTTGCTGCTGTGGCATATAGCCTATCATCTTTCGATAGTCTTTTCCCATCTTTAAGATGTCTTTCCCATCCAGAAGAATGCTGCCGCTGCTCCTTTTTAAATTATCTGTCAATAAATTAAGAAGCGTAGACTTACCTGCTCCATTTTCACCAAGAATGCCATAAATGCCTTCATTTAGTGTCAAGCTGACATGATCTAAAGCGACATGACTGCCATAGACTTTTGTTAAATCTTCTATTTTGATTTCCATAAATTCATCCCCTTCCCACTCCATGATTTTTTTCCTGCTTTATATGCTATAAATCCAATCAGATAGAATATCATCAAGATCCAGCTTGTGTAGACGAATCCTACTTCATGAATAAGAGGAAGTATCATGACTGGCTGTATTAATGATAAATAATGTACATCAATATTAAACATCGAAATAAACTGCGGCACTACAAACAATATCAAAGTAAGAAAGCCTCCTTTAAAGCTACCTATCTTCATCAAAATAAAATTGATGATCATTGATAATGCAAAAAGAGACAACGTTCTATAGATTGTTAATAATACAATAAAGACATTAATAGATAAAGAAATGGGAACATTCTTGAAGAAAAGCAAGCTATCGAGAGGCGCACTAAAATATGTTAAGGGATATACTTTTGCCTGTACATAAAAATCAACTACTGTCCAAACAATTGTCAATAGAACAGAGACAATAAAATACATCAATATACGCTTATTGTAGAGATATGTTCTTCCCTTGGCAGTCGCTCTCAAGATAAGGTTCATCTCGCTTCTTTGATCATAATCCCATATACTTGAAAAGAAGAAACATATAAAAGCAACAATAAGCATCGCTTCTTTCTCCATTGTAAGAAACCCTTCACCAGCATAATGACCATCTTTACTTAAAAGCATCTTCCATCCATTCTGATCAATTAACCAGGCTTTCTTATTCTTCTTAACTTTATTAACATGAACCTCTATACTTTTTACTAAATTATATTCATTTTGAATATTATCCATTCTCATTTGTGCATCAAACAGTTCATCTTTGTTTATCTTCTTTTCTTCATAACGTTTTAAAACATCTTTATATCTCTTTACTTCTTTAGCATAGTTCTTCTTACATGGATCAATATATTCCACGAAAATGCGTTTACTATAAACACCACCATATTTTGAGTAAATAGCTTTCTGTTGTTCTATTGATCCTTGCGTTAAATAAGGAGAAGTATCTTGCATCTTGATAAACAGAACAATAAAACATAAAAGAAATATCCACCCCTTTTGAGTAATAATAACTTTATAGAATTCATGAAAGACTAACGGAAACTTAGTTATTATCAATTTTATATATGAATGAATAGTCTCAAGTATCCTCTCAATACTTGTCATAATATAAGATTGATGAAATGTTCTTTGAGTATGCCCTTTAAATAAAAGAATTCCAATTAATATCATAAATACTATGATAAAAAGACACAAAAACATGCGCTGTGCTTCTATAACCTGATTCATAAAAGAATAAGTTCTATAGCTTCTCAATAGATCAATGCTATTTAAACAGAGATAAAGATTATTATATTTCAATAAAGAAAAAGGATGAGATTGAGATAATGTCACATATACTAAATATTCAATAGCCACCAATCCACTAAAAATAGCGCTAGCTATACTTTTGTGAGAACATAATACAAGAATCATCCATAATACCATTACGACCATTACCTTCAGGATTGCACTCATTAAAATGTAAAGAATAAAAGCATTCCCGATAGACATAGGAAATGTAAAATCTTTAAAGTAAGATAAGGATTGTACACTTACAGAAAAGGAAGGAATCTCTTTAAATAATACACATGATTCCATCAGCAACAATGCATAGAGAAAAACATGCATAAGAATGCTGATAAATGTCAAAAGGAAAATTCTTCTTGTGACAAGACGCGTGCGTCCTTTTGGTGTCGTGGCAATAATCAACCTTAAAGACAGATGCTCATAATCCATATATGAGAAAACAATCATTATCATAAATACTAAGATCAGCACATGCACTAACATAAACTTAAATACTGAAACCAATCCTGCACCATGTGTCTGTTTCAACTGCACATCTGCGATACGCTTATATCTTCTGCTAGTGATTTCTCCCCTCTTTTTCGCAAACGTATTCGATTTTTCGAAAATACTTATTCCCGAATAAGACTCACTGACAGCCATGATTTTCTGTACATAAGTCTTATATTGTTTTTGATAGGCAAGTTCATTTCTATTGAAGGTTTCAATTGCACTATTCGAATAAGAAGACCTGCTTTGTATTGCAAATACAAAACAGGTCATAATAGTTATCAAAAAAAATGAAATAAACGACCGTTTATTAAAAAGTATTTTTCTTAATTCCATCATAACTTAGTATAGGGACTATATTTCTTTTTATTAACAGTCTCAATCTTCTTACTATCATGTATGCGAATTTGTTTTATGATATTTCCACTTGTATCATCTTCAATGGATAAAATTAGATCACCATCATACTGCCACATTAATAGAGTCTGATCCTCTTGATTATATGAAACTGAACCAATACGCTCTGATTTACCATCTTCTGCTTTCTTTCTGTAGATAGCACCGTCTCCTTCATAATAAATATAGCCATTCATAACTGTATAATTGCGAATAACAGATTGTCCAGCAACACTTATTTTATTAGAGTTTGTATTATATCTATATAGATTACCTGTATACTTATACCCATCTTCGCTCATTTCTCCTGCAATGAAGTAGACACTATCTCCATAGGGATGAATACGTATAATTTCCGGATGTCCTTTTTTCATAGCTTTAATAACCTCTAATTTATCCGATCCAAGCTTCATTCTATATAGTGTAGCTGACGTACCATGAATTTCATCATTGGTAAAATAAACATATCCCCGATGAATAGTAATTGTTGGATAATAAGTTGAATTATTCTCAGCACCATTTTGAATGCTCTTAACCTGTAAAAAACGGCATAGCTTCATATATCTGCTTCTAGTAGATCCATCAGCATTGATCTTTTCTAGATAGACGTAATCACCATATTTAAAAGGTGCATATAAGGATCCTTTGTAATATTGAATATACCTGTTTCCTACATACGATTCACCATTGCTTAACTTTAAATCATCCGAACATAAATTGGCATCACATTCAATTGTCTTATGAGAACAGTTAGGTTTCGTACATAAAGGTACAGTCTTCTTGCTTTTCTTATCAGTAAAAGTAATCTGATAATAATCATCATCATTCACATATTTAACATGATAAACACCATTTTTTGTATAAGCTTCATCAGGTGTCTGCCCAATATCAGGCTGGGCATCTGTTTCATAATTGAACGTGTAATTAATGTTTTCATTTTTAGTGGAATTTGCAGACTCACTCTTTTTAGAAGAACTATTATTAGTACTGCAGCCACTAATAAGTAAAGTACTTAACAATAACACTAAAAAAACTTCTTCATAAATTTCTCCTCTCACATCACTAATGTAACAATTGATTACATAGACTCTAAATAGTAACAAAATCCAAAAATATATTCTTTATAAATGAGCTACTTGAAAATTTAAAAATAATAAGATTAATAAGATATTAATGACTGCGCAAGTTTTGTAGTATTATTTCTAATGATCCACACTTTACCATTCACGTTTTTATACGATAAAACAAACTTGTATCCTGGAGCTGCATTAAAATGAAATTTTCGACCAGCACCGCTATATACAGTAGAATTATCTTTAAACAAGTGATAGCCAGTTGCAACATTTTTTTAATCTGAACTCAATTTTCCAGAAATAGAATTTGCATAAACATTAAAAACAAACATAAATGAACACAAGAACAAAGCAAAAATAGAATAAAATGATTTTTTTATAAAACACTCCTTTCATTTTCTATATGTAATATATGTAAATGATATCATTGATAATTTAAATGATAGCGTCAAGAATTTTGTGTAAATTCTTGATTCCTGTTTTTTTGATTTCTGTCTGATTTGTTTACTGCAGAAATGCAGTAGGCATGGTTCTATTCTTCAGTGACATCTGCATATGTGCAGATGTCACTGAACCAG
>NZ_JAGBIX010000018.1:0-7155 GCF_017934775.1 Kandleria sp.
AATATACTTCTAATATAATTCGGTTCAATAACAGATGATTCATATGAAACTGCAACTGTTATTTAATGAGATTAGCCAAAGAACAAAGATAATGTAAAAAAACTTCATTTTTTACTTGAATTCCTTATAGTTGGCTCTCTTTCAATAATAAAAGATGAACCTACAGACTTTAATTTATTATTCAAGTAAGACATATAAACACGCATCCTTGTATGATCACAAGTTAATTGTTTAGATAGCTCATCAATGCTTATTTCTTTTTGATGAGTCATCAAGTAAGAAAGAAGACGACATTCTCTTGAGGAAAGACGAATACTGTTATGACAGATAAGCTCCTCTTTCTCCAAATCTAAGCGCATATTTCCTTTTTCAATGCATCCTTTTTGATTATTTCTTCGATGCAACGCATGAAGTCTTGCCATTAGCTCTTTTATCGCAAACGGCTTGCATAAATAATCGTCTGCACCTACTTCTAATCCTGAAACACGATCCTCAACTTCGCCCTTGGCAGTAAGGAAGATGGCTGGTGTAGAAATCTGCATTTCTCTTATTTTCTTTAATGTGGATATACCATCAAGACGTGGCATCATGATATCAAGAATCATGATGTCATAAATATGCTCCTCTACAAGCTGAAGTGCCTCTATTCCATCATTGGCAATATGAACCTCATAGCCCTCATTTTCAAGAAGTGTCTTTAATGCACGAGAAAGTGCTGCTTCATCTTCTGCTAATAATAATCTCATAATTCATCCTCCTCTATGAGCGTCTTGATGGTCTGCATGCTTAAATCACATGATGCCAATTCATCCGCACATCTCTTTAGTTCTTCTTGAATCAGTTCTTTATTTTTAAGCTGATGCTTATAGCTTACTTTATGTTCAAGTGCTGCCCACGAATCCATGGCAATGGTTCTAAGCTGTACTTCTACAAAGTAACCTTCTATCTTCAAGATCATATGATAACTGCGATAACCATTCTTTTTGACATTCTTGATATAATCTTTTTCTTTTACCACTTCCACATAGTCCAATGATTTAATCATATCTTTACAGTAGTAGACATCATCTAGAAAAGATGTCACCACCCTGATACCGATGCTGTCAGTTATTTCATGAAGAACGCTGTTCTCATTGACTGGCAGCTGTTTTCTAAGACACTTTTCCCTCATTGATTCATCACTTTTGATACGATAATTTAAGTGCTCATAATGGGAAGAATACTGTTTTATATCTTCTACAAGATGAGAAAGAATTCTTTCCATCACTTCAAGATGATTGCCATATATTGTCATCATGATCTCCTCCAATCGCACTTATTCTAGCATAAGAAAAAAGAGACAAATTGAATTTGCCTCTTTTTACACTATTTCACATTTTAATGAAAATACATCACATATTTTACAGTGTTTTTCGTAGATTTTCTCCAATAAGATACGATGCTTTACCAAAAATCATTGTTAAAGTATCAGCACCCTGCACAATACCAGATGCACCAAGAGCCTTGATTTCATCAATTGGCAATTGTGATTGATCTTTTAGTTTTACTTTTAATGTAGAAGGTGTTGTTTCTACATCTACGATATTATCAATTCCACCTAAAGCCTGAATAAGTCTATCAAGATCAATTGGGCATTCCATCTCTTTCGATGATTTGTTTTTTAAAATAAAAAATACTGCTAGCGCAACAAGGATAAGCGCAGCGACAATTGCTATAATAATTGTTGAGTTCATATTCTTCCCTACCTTTTACATTGAAACATTTCTAATTTATAGTATACTATATGCGAGTAAAAAAACAAAGAGAAATGGAGGTGTATCCATGTCACTCATTGATACACTAAAGAAACATCCTTTGGTTATTGTGCTATTGATGCTACTGTCAATCTCATGTCTAGCTATTGCTAGTGCAGCACCGATCATGACCAGCATCGCCCATCCGGGACGAATGTGGATCATGCAGCTGGCCTACTATATAGTGGGAGGAGTAATGATCCTGCTTATCTTTAGATCGGGTATGGAGACAATATATAAGCATATCAAGCCTATCTATTGGATCTTTATGGCTCTTCTTCTAGGATTGGCTATTGACCACTTTGTCTATACGAGAACAATGCATCATGTTGTACCGGGAGCGACATATGTCAATGGTTCTACCTGCTGGTACAATTTGAAAGTTTTCTCTTTTCAGCCAAGTGAGTTCATGAAGATCATTATGGTCATGTATCTTGCACAAATGACAAAGGCCTTTAATGAAAACATTACCGTTCGTACAAGAGATACAGATATTCAATATGTACTTGAAGTACTGAAGATTTCTATTCCACCAGCATTGCTTGTCTTCTTAGAAAATGATACTGGTGTCATTATGATCATGATGTGTGCCTGCTTCTTTATTCTTATTTCAAGTGGAATGAACGGACGCTGGTTTATCTTTCTATTTGCAGCAGTAGGAATCATCGTAGTCCTTATGTCACTGCTGTTCTTATATCACAATGAAATCTTCACAAAGATTATCAGCGGACACAGATTAGACCGTATCTATGGATGGCTTGATCCTGAAGGTACAACCGCCAATCAGGGAATGCAGCTATGGTTCTCCATGATTTCCTATGGTACAGCATCGTGGTTTGGACATGGCTTTGGTGCAACAGTCATGGCTTTCCCTGAAGCCCATACCGATTTTATCTTTGCGATTATCGCTACAGACTTCGGATTTATTGGCGCTATTATCACAATTGCGACAATCTGCTTATTTGATATTATCCTATTACGAATTGGACTTAGATCTGAAAATGAAAGAGACAAACATTTCACAATGGGAATTCTTGGATGTCTGCTTTTCCAGCAGGTATGGAACATCGGAATGATTCTTGGATTATTGCCAATTACTGGTATTACATTACCATTAATTTCCTATGGTGGATCATCGCTTCTTTCATATCTTCTCGCATTAGGAATTTTTGTAGATATGGATTATCATAATAAGATCAGCAATTACAATACACACATGTAAAAAAAGAGTCGTTTTAATTACGACTCTTTTTAAATGTCATCATTTGCTTTGTGAAAGGATGGGGAAAAGTTATTTCTACACTATCTAAATAAAACTGTCCTTCTTGTTCATTATAAAGTGGATCACCAACAAGCGGATGTCCAATTGAAGCAAGATGTACTCTGATCTGATGAGTACGCCCGGTTTCTAATATACATTCAATAAGAGAACTGTCTTCATAATTTTCAAGTGTACGATAATGTGTCAAGGCATAGACCCCACTTGGATCGACCATGCGTCTTGTCGCATGATCAGGAGCATGCGCAATCGGCTGTTCAATATCACCATCTCCAGGATGACCTTCTACTATCGCATGATAGATGCGTTTTACCTTCTTGATATCACGTGAATAGAAATCATGAACATAGCGACTCTTAGCTACTAGCATTAATCCTGATGTATCTTTATCTAGACGATTGACAAAATGAATAGCAGAATCAATATGATGCTGCTGGTAATAAAACATGATCGCATTTCCCAATGATTCAGTTAAATACATACGATTAGGAATCGTAGCTAATCCTGCTGGCTTATCTACAACCATCAGATACTCATCTTCATAGACAATCTTAAATGGGATGTCTACTGGAATGACCTGACTTGTTTCTTTGGGAAAGATGACAGTGACTTCATCATCTTCTTTGACAATTCTATTTAAGAATGAAGGTTCCCCATTGACAAGAATTGACCCATGATTTCTTGTATCCTTGACTAGCTTCTTGGAAATATGCTGATGATATAAATATTCATCAAGACGCATAGAGGCGTCTTTTTCTACTGTAAATGTTAATTTCATAAAAAACTCTTCTTTAAACGTTCAATAAATGGCGCATGCTTATAATCTGCAAAACGTGCAACACGTTTTGAAATCATGATATCCACAACCGCATTTTCTTTTAATTCATAAGCATCCAGATCAACACATAAAACCGAATGCTCATAATTCACAGTCTTCAAGCGAATATAAGTTCCCTCTCCTAGTATGAGACTAGAACCAAGTGAACGATAGGCATTATGATTAATACCTGCAATCTCACTTAACTGCATAAGACGCAATGAAGGATCAATGACAGCTCCCTGAATAGATTTATTATAAGCGGTAGACCCCGATGGTGTACTGACACATAGACCATTGCCTCTAAATGTCTCTAGTTTTGTATCATTAATAAAAACATCAATCACCTGTGAATGACGATTGTTCTCTAATCTCATTTCATTTAAGGCATAGTGGACCTTAGATTGTGTATGCACCTCAATTAATGAGCGGTTGAATATTTCTGGAGTGAGATGTTTTATATCATTAATGAGATCTAATGCATCTTCACTTTGATAATCTGTAAAAAAACCCAATGTCCCTGTATGAATACCTAAAAAGACGACTTCTTCTAATTGATCAATGTATTTATGCACCGCATAAAGAATTGTACCATCCCCGCCAACGGATAAGACAAGTTCAGGATGGACTTCATCATAAATCATAAATTCATCAAGATGTTTTCTTAAAAGTTTAGTCATTTTATGAGACTTTTCATCTTTTTTTGTAACTATCGCATATTTCTTCATAATATTCACCCGAAATTATTATATAGGCATTTGACCCTTTTGACAACTCACGCTACAATACTTTTGAGGTGGACGTATGAATACAAATAAAGAAATAGAATATAAGATTCTTCTTGATGAAAAGACTTTCTCTAACATGTTGAGTGCTTATCCTGATCATAAATCTTACACACAGATCAATTACTATTTAACTAGCAAAGAACTTCAGGAGAAGAAGTATGCTTTACGTGTAAGAGAAAAAGAAGGACGATACGAATTGACATTAAAGATTCCTCAAGGCTTTGCAAAGATGGAATATAATCTTGATATCAGTGAAAATACCGCAAAAGAAATTTTAGCAGACCATATGCCAAAAAATGATATTACAGATGTTCTTGAAGAACATGGCATTGATCCATCATTAATCATTCACAATGCTTCATTAAAGACCATTCGTCATGATATCATATTAGATTATGGTGTACTTTCTTTAGATGAGAACTTCTATAATCAAAAGCATGACTTTGAAATGGAATTTGAGTTAACTGATGAAAAAGGACATCAGCAGTTCAACGAATTAAAGGAACAGTTCCATCTTGATTACACCAAAAATGCACCAAGTAAAATAAAAAGAGTTCTTGCTACAATGTAGCAGAACTCTTTTTCTGTTTGTGATCACGTTCATACGCTTCTTTTAAGCTATACTCTTTAGCAAATGGTGGACAAAAATCCGCATGATCGCATTGGGCTAGCTGTCTTAATTCCCTTGGAATGAAAGCTCTGATTTCTTCGGAGTTATAGCCAACCTGGAAACGTCTTTCATCAATGATGATAGGTCGCTTTAAAACAGAAGGATTATCCTGAATAAAAGCAATCAACTCATTAATTGACATATCTTCGATATTGACCTTATTCTCCTTCATGATCTTAGAGCGTTTAGAAATAATATCTTCAGTACCATTTTCACTTCTTTCAAGTAATTCCTGGAGCTCTTCTTTTCTTAAAAGAGTAGAAAATATATTCTTCTCTACATAGGGAATATCATGTTCATTAAGCCATGCTTTTACCTTACGGCATGATGCACAGCTTGGTGCTGTATAGATTCTGATCATTCTCTATCACCTCTCATTCTCAATTATAACCTATAATTTTGGTTTGTATATCTTTTTTCTTAAAAGATTTGCTTTTTTCATATATATTTTTTATAATATTATAAGCGATGATAAGAAATAAGTAGATGCTATGAAGTGAGAAAGAGAGTCTGCGGGTGGTGAAAGCAGTCCATGACATAGTGTTGAATTGGGTTCTTTGAGCATCTTCTAGCATGAGTTGGAAGACGTACTCTGCGTTAAAGAGAGTCCCATAAAGGTGGCATAACAGTACATCTGTCCTTTAAGGACAGATGTTTTTTTGGAGGTAATATTATGAAAAGAATGCTAAGTGGCATCAAGCCTACCGGTCGTGTAACGCTTGGAAACTATATTGGCGCTATCAAGCCATTTGTCAGCTATCAGAATGAATATGAAATGATTATTTTTATTGCCAATCTTCATTCTATGACAATCTATCAGGAACCAAAAGATTTAAGACAGAACACAAAGGATCTTATTGCCCTTTATTTAGCAGCAGGACTTGATCCAGAAAAAGTAACATTATTCCTACAGAGTGATGTATTAGAACACGCTCAGCTAGGATGGTATTTAGGATGTATGGTCAACATGGGAGAACTTTCTCGTATGACTCAGTATAAGATGCAGGTAGAAAAAGCAGCAGCAAGAAAAGATGCATCCATCGGTGCAGGAATCTTCAACTATCCATCGTTAATGAACGCTGATATCCTTATGTATGATCCAGATTATGTTCCAGTTGGTGAAGATCAGAAGCAGCATGTCGAACTAGCTAGAAATATTGCAGAAAGATTCAACAGTCGCTATAGCGATACATTTAAATTACCAGAACCACTTACACCAAAAGTTGGCGGACGTATCATGAGTCTTCAGGATCCAACAAGCAAGATGAGTAAATCTGATCCTACTGGAAAAGGATGTATCTATATTCTAGATCCAATCAATGTATCTAAGAAAAAAATCATGTCAGCCGTAACTGACAGTGATTCCACTATTAAATATGATAAAGAAAATAAACCAGGTATTTCTAACCTTCTAGAAATCTATTCAATCTTAGGAAAGAAATCCATCCCTGAAATTGAAGCTATGTATGAAGGTAAAGGCTATGGTGAATTCAAGAAAGATCTTGCAGAAATCGTAGGCGAAGAACTACAGAAAATTCAGGATCGTTATCAGGAAATCATCTCTGGCAACTACATTGATGAAATCCTTGAAAAAGGTGCTGAAAATGCCAGACGTATGGCTAGAAAGAAACTAGCTAAAGTAGAAAGAAAAATGGGTATTACAATTAAGAGGCTGTAACGAAATAAAATACAGTAAAAAAGTGGCGTACTCACTATTTAGTGAGTGCAGCCACTTTTCTGGTATAATTAGGTTATGAGTTACAAGAATATAAAAGAACCTAATTACAGTAATCATTATAACCTATATC
>NZ_JAGBIX010000019.1:0-12914 GCF_017934775.1 Kandleria sp.
GGATATTGCGCCCAAAAATGGGTGTTTTTTTATGTCTAAATGCCCGTAAACAGATTTTATCTGGCTGTAGGGAGTCAAAGAAAGAAAAAAAGAGCTGATCCAGCTCAGTGATTATCCATAAATCACTTTACTGGGTCAGCCCCTTTTAGCATATATTCATAAAAATCAACAGCTCTTTCAAGTACTTCTTCATTAAAGTTGAATGTACTTGTATGAAGTCCACTTTGCATAGTTTTTGTCTTTGTACCAACATAGATAAATAATGAAGGTACAGCTTTTGTATAGAATGCGAAATCTTCAGCGAGCATCATTGGCTGCTTAAGCTGCTTAACTCCAAATGATTTGGCTTTTTCAAATAATGTTTCATCATTAAGAAGTGGTGGATACATGGGATCACATGTGACATCAATATCACAGCCGTAGGCAACTTCTAACCCTTTTGCGATCTCTTTCATTCTGTTTACGACATGCATGAAGACATCTTCATCATAACAACGTAATGTACCTTCAAGCTTCACTTCTTCCGCAACCGCGTTTCTTGCGGTTCCACCATTGATCTTACCAATGTTTAAGACCACATCTTCGAAAGGAGAAATACTGCGGGAATGGATGGTCTGAAACTGAGCGACAAGCATGCTTGCAGCAATGATCGCATCATGTCCCTGTTCAGGCGTTCCAGCATGTGCTCCTTTTCCTTTAATGACAATATCAATTTCTCCACATTCAGCCATTAATGGCCCGGCTTTACTATAGAGATCTCCTTCTTCAATATATGGCATTAAATGAATGCCATATATCGCTTTGACATGGTAATCATTTAGTAATCCAGATTCTACAATATCCTTGGCCGCACCAGGTGCTTCTTCAGCTGGCTGGAAGATAAGCAGGATATTATTTTTATAGTGTTCTTTCTTTTGAGAAAGACGATAAGCGAATCCTAATAGTGCACTCATATGTCCGTCATGTCCGCAGGCATGCATGATATGAGGATGATGGGATTTATAGGATACATCATTTTCTTCTTCTACGGATAAAGCATCAATATCTGTTCTAAACGCAATTGTTTCTTCTTGTCCCTGATCAATATAAACATAAAGACCGGTGCTTAATCCTTTTAAAGGATGTGTTTCATATCCCATCTTTGTTAATGTAGTTTTTAAATATTCAGTTGTCTCGACTTCTTCAAGACCCAACTCAGGAATCTGATGGAGATCTCTTCTCCATCTCTTCAATTCTTCCATCTTATAATTTTCTTAAATCGTCTACAAGAGCTGTCTTGCTTTCGGTTTTTTCATCCTTCATCTTGATAATCTGACCAGGGTTTCCAACTACAACTGCTCCCGCAGGCACGTCTTTAGTAACGACTGCGCCAGCACCGATAACAGCACCTTTTCCGACACGTACACCTTCAAGTACAACTGCGTTAGCACCAATCATAACATCATCTTCAATAACAACTGGAGTAGCAGAAGCTGGTTCAATAACACCGGCTAATACTGTTCCTGCACCGATGTGGCAATGTTTACCAACCATTGCTCTTCCACCTAATACAGCGTTCATATCGATCATTGAGTCTTCACCAACGATAGCACCGATGTTGATAACGGCACCCATCATGATAACAGCACGATCACCAATATAAACATGATCTCTGATTAATGCCCCTGGTTCAATTCTGGCATTCATTTTTGTAGTATCAAGTAAATCGATTGCACTGTTTCTTCTATCGTAGTCTACATAGTAGTCTTCGATATCTTTCTTATGTGCATTAACATATGCTTTTACATCTTCAAGATCACCGATTAAAAGCATTGTTTCACCCATTGGGAAACATTTTAATTTATCTGTAGCAGGTAAATTCTTTCCTCTGATATGTGCCTTAACAGGTGTTTTCTTTTTTGATGTTGCAATAATTTCAATAATTTCTTCAGCTGATTTTGTCATTTTATATCTCTCCTTCAAATACTGTCGTAGCTGGACCTTCCATCATAATATGGTGGTCTTCATTTAAATGAATATTCAAGTCTCCTCCTAACAGAGTGACTTTTACGTGATCTCCAGTTCTTTTTGTTAAATAAGAAGCATACATAGAAGCACATGCACCTGTTCCACAAGCGAATGTTTCTCCGCTTCCACGTTCCCATACACGCATCTTGATATGCTGGTGGTTGATAACTTCTACAAACTCCACATTGACCTGTTCTGGGAAATATGAAGATGTTTCAATCTTTCTTCCTAATGTTTCAATATCATCAGGCATCTGATCTACAAAAATAACAAAATGAGGATTTCCCATAGAGACTGCAGTTCCAAGAATCTTAGTTCCATCAATCTCGATTGGCTGATCTACAAATGTTTCATTTTCACTCTTCATTGGAATCAATGAGGTCTTGAGTTCTGGTTTTCCCATATCTACAATGGCACCAGTAATCTGTCCATCTTCTTCTTTAAGATCCACAATTCGTGTTCCAGACAATGTCTCAAAACGAATATGTGTATCATTTGTAAATTGATGATCAAAGGCAAACTTGGCAAGACAGCGGATGCCGTTACCGCACATTTTTCCTTCACTACCATCACTGTTGAACATTCTCATTTTAAAATCATGGGTATCACTTTTTTCTAGGGCAATAAGACCATCGGCACCAATGCCGAAATGACGATCGGAAATTTTAGTGATCCAGTCTTTATCATATGAGATGTTTTGTGTGATTGCATCTACGTAGATGTAATCATTACCTAAACCTTCCATTTTAGTAAATTTCATTCTCTCACCTCAACTTGATAAAATTCTACCATAATTGTAACTATATTCAATAAAGAATTATCACATTGAAGTATAATGTTTATACATGTTTATTGCAAGTTATATGCAAAAGAAAAAGCAATGAATATTTCCCGGGAAATTTCATTGCTTTTCTTTTTACGGAAGGATCTTTCCTGAGGCAAGATAAAGATCATACCATTCTTGTCTTGTAAGTGTAACTTTGCTGGCATCCGCAAGCTCTTGAAGATGCTGTATAGATGTTGTTCCAACAATTGGCTGCATATGTGCTGGATGTCTTAAGAGCCACGCTATTGCGATAGCTGACTTATTGACAAGATACTTCTTGGCGAGTTTGTCTAATACTTTGTTTAACTCTTCATAATGAGGATTGTCAATAAAAGATCCTTCTTCTCGTGTTGCCTGTAAAGGACTCCAAGGCTGAATTGTTATTTTTTTAAGTCGACAATAATCAAGGACACCTGCGGATCTTTCAATACTGTAAGGTGTACTCATATTAAGAGTCATGCTTGAATCAATAAGATAAGAATGCACAATGGATAATTGGAGCTGATTAATAATCAGTGGATCCGCAAGATAGCTTTGTAATAGTTCAATTTCTCCTGGTGTATGATTGGATACTCCAATGTATCTTACTTTTCCTTCATCGATAAGCTGATTGAAAGCTTGTGCCACTTCTTCTGGATCACATAAGGCATCGGGTCTATGCAATAACACGATATCAATATAATCGACCTGTAATCTTTTTAATGATTCATTAACACAAGAAAGAATATGTTCTTTAGAGAAATCATAACGTTGTTTACGTACTATTCCGCATTTGGTTTGAATGATCATCTGCTCTCGCCATTCAGGATGTTTAGCAAGTGCTTGTCCAAATAATTCTTCACACTTGCCATTGCCATAAATATCCGCATGATCGAAAAAGTTGATTCCTAATGAGAGTGCTTTTTCAATAAGTGTTTCTACTTCTTCAAGTTGCATTTCACTTATACGCATACAGCCTAGGGCAATTTGTGATACATTTAAATCTGTATGTGGTAATTCAAAGTATTTCATAATCTCTCCTTTCACTTTTTACTATAATGATGAAAAGTCATATTCAGGTGTAATTTCAAATTGTGAAAGCCTTTACACTTTTGCTTAATAGATTTTATAATAAATAGAAAAGGAGTGATTATATGAAAGATCTTTATTTAATGAGACATGGAGAAACTTTATTTAATATAAGAAGAAAAATTCAGGGATGGTGTGATTCCCCTTTAACTGAAAATGGCATTAATCAGGCATTAATGGCTAAACAGAAAATAAAAGGTATTAGCTTTGATCATTATTATTCTTCTACTGCCGAAAGAAGCTGTGATACTTTAGAACTAGTAGCTGGTGATGTTAACTATAAAAGATTAAAAGGATTAAAAGAACGTAACTTTGGAACTTTTGAAGGAGAAAGTGAAGATCTTAATCCTGTCTGGGGAAATCCTGATTTCACTTATGATGATCTCTTCCCCCACTATGGCGGAGAATTAAGAGCAGATGTAAGCAGAAGAATGAAAAAGACACTTACGGACATCATGAACAAAGATGATCATCATTGTGTCTTAGCCGTCTCACATGCTGGGGCGTGTGCTGCCTTCTATAGCACTGTCGCTGACTATACTACATTTCGAAAAGAGTATGGCAGATTGATGAACTGCGATATTCTTCATTTCCAGTTTGAAAATGATACATTCACATTCGTGGAATTATTACGTATTTAAAAACCGAACACATAAGTGTTCGGTTTAACTTTTCTATGGTGGAGATGAGGGGAATCGAACCCCTGTCCAAAAGCCGTCCCATATAAAGCTTCTACAGTTTATCTTGTCGAATGAATTTAAGTAAGGTACGATCCACAAGCAGTCTTTCACTTACCGGTTCTCTTTATTTTCGTGATTAAAATCGAGACGTCTTTTAATCCTTATCTTACTTTGTTTATGTTACAAGACATCACTAATGTAAGACTTAGTGAGCTTGCATTCGCAAGTCAGTTTGTCGACTATTAAGCGAAAGCGTAATTAGTTCTGTTTCCAGATATTTGTTTGTGAGTTTAACGTACTCCTACGACTGCAACTTTATTCAGACTGACCCCTGTCGAATCCAAGACATCCCCATTAATAAGCGTTTTTCAACGCTTTATCAATATCACGCTTCATGTCTTTCTCCTTCAGAGACTGACGTTTGTCGTAATTCTTTTTTCCTTTAGCTACCGCTATCTCTAGCTTAGCCTTAGATGTATTAAAGTATAACTGAAGAGGGACAATTGTCAAACCTTCCTGCATAATTTCTTTTTCTAATTTCTTGATTTCTTTTTTATGCAATAATAGTTTTCTTGTTCTTCTAGGGTCTACATTGAAGATATTGCCTTCTTTATATGGAGAAATATGCATATTCTCAATAAAAGCTTCACCATTCTTTATTCTTACAAAAGAATCCTTAAGATTACATTGACCATTTCTAATAGACTTGATCTCAGTTCCCTTTAATTCAATACCAGCTTCAATGGTATTAAGAATAAAGTAATCATGTCTTGCTTTTTTATTTTGCGCAATAATCTTCATATGCTCATCACCCTTTTCTCTTTTTATTATACACTTTCTTACCTTTTTGTGGTTTTTTTCTATAAGACTTTTTCTTGGAATATTTCTTATCCTTGAAAGATCTTCTTCTTTTCTTATCTGATTTGACTTCAAAGTCTACTTTCTTTTCAACCTTGTTGACATCTACACATGTTACTACAACTTCATCTCCAAGTCGATACTGTTTTCCTGTTCTTTCTCCAACAAGCATCATCTGGTCTTCATTGTAGACATAGTAATCATCTCTTAATGTTGTCATATGGACAAGACCTTCTACAGTATTATCCAATTCTACGAAGAATCCAAATCCTGTTACAGATGAAATAACCCCCTTAAATGTTTCTCCAATATGATTAAGCATAAACTCTGCTTTTTTCATATCTTCTACATCATACTCTGTATCAATCGCAACTTTTTCTCTTTGAGAAGAATGTTCTGCCATATAAGGAATAACTTCTTCATAATGTCCAATTTTATCAAACTTGTTTTCAAAGAGATATGTTCTAATTAGTCTATGTACAAGTAAATCAGGATATCTTCTGATTGGTGATGTAAAGTGTGTGTAGAATTCATCTGCTAATCCAAAATGACCTAAACATTGCGCATCATATCTTGCTTTCTGCATACATCTTAAAAGCAATGTAGAAATAACTGGATGTTCAGGTTTTCCTACTGACTGTTCTACGACTTTAGCTAATTCTCTTGGCTTAATATGATCTAATGAACCATGAATCTTATATCCCAATGGTCTTGCAATATTAACAAACTGCTGAAGTTTCTTCTGTTTAGGATCTTCATGGATACGATAGATAAATGGTACTTCCATCCATTTAAAATGTTCAGCTATTGTCTCATTGGCACAAAGCATAAACTCTTCAATGAAATGTTCTGATTCTCCTCTTGTTCTTAATGAGATATCAATTGGCGTACCTTCATCGTTAACATGAATAACTGCTTCATTTGTATCAAAGTCAATAGCGCCTCTTCTTTTTCTTTTCTTATTAAGAATTTCAGCAACTTCTTTCATTAAGAAGAACATATCCTTTGCATCATTATACTCAGGTAAATCTTCTCCATTGATGATTCTATTAACATTCTTATAAGTCATACGATGATTAGAATTAATGATCGTTGGCATAATCTTATGATCAACAACATGTCCCCTTTGATCTAATTCCATCATACAAGAAATAGTATAGCGATCTACATGTTCATTTAATGAACAAATACCATTTGATAATTTATGTGGCAACATAGGAATAACACGATCTACCAAGTAGATTGATGTTCCTCTTTTAAATGCTTCTTTATCTAATACTGAATCTTCTTTTACATAGTAGGATACATCTGCAATATGGACACCTAATTCATAATGATGATTTGGTAATCTTCTTAAAGAAATTGCATCATCTAAGTCTTTAGCATCATCACCATCGATAGTGACAATAAATGTATCTCGTAAATCAATTCTATTTTTTATATCGCTTTGATCGATTTCATCAGGAATATTTTCTATGTACTGATATACTTCTTCAGGGAATTCAATATCTACATCATGAGCATGAACAATGGAAAGAATATCTACTCCTGGATCATTCTTATGTCCAATGATTTCTTTGATATCTCCACGAATTTGTGGTTTGTAGCTCTTTATTTCTACAACGACCTTATGTCCAGGCATAGCTCCATGCAAGTGAGCAGCATCTACAAATATTTTATTTGTAAAACGTGGATCATCACATTGTACGTAACAATCTTTTCTGCCATGTTTTACTTCACCTACATAACGTGCTACCCCACGTTCTAATACACGTAAGATCTGTCCTTCTTCTTTATCTCCCTTATTATTAGGAATCTTCTGTACAAGTACATAATCGCCATGGTAGGCATCTTTCATATGTTTTTCATTAATATAGAAATCTCTGTCTTCTTCTACTCTAACAAACCCAAAGCCTTTTTTGTTTACTTCTAGTTTTCCTTTAAAGAATACATTTTCATCTAATACATGATAATTATTATTTCTATCTCTGATGACATCTCCTTGATCTTCTAGACTGTTCATCAATTTAATAAAAGCAATATAGTTTTCTGTATCATCTTGATGAAGCACTCTTGCGATCTGATCAATCTTTCTCTCTTTATAAGAAGGATCCTTTAATAAATCCAATATCTTCTCTTTCATATATTCACTTCCTCTCCAAAAAAAATAGAGCACATGTGTGCCCTAATTTCCCATTCTGATTAATATTGCTAAAACGAAGAATAATATTCCTAACGCAATTGTTATTCTTGTAAGAACAAGATCAATTCCTCTTTCTTTCTGTTGAGCAAACAAGTTTGAGCTTTGACCTGTTAATGCGTTAACAATACCTTCTGTTTTTCCTGTCTGTAATAGGCATACAATAATGAGGGCTACAGATACAACAAGTAATATAATTTGTAACATTTTAAAGCCTCCTTTTTTTATTATTTTTATACATAAGCATAAGAATAATATCATATTACCTTGTAAAAAACAAATCTTTTTTCAATTATGATTCGATTACATCATTGTTTTCACTCTGATCATCATCAAATGAGACAACGCTGATTTTATCATCTTTGTTTATACAAGTTACTGTTAAAGTAATCTTCTCTTTACCTAAGATTGGATTTTTCTTCTTAAAAGTTAATTCAAGCTGAATATCATAATAACGATATCCCTCTAACCCACTTAATTCTACCTGTGATCTTTGGGCAGAGATAATCCTGTATGAAGATACTTCTATATTTTTATTTTTTCCTGAAGAAATATATTTATTGGCCTCTTTGTAATAATCTTTTTTGGCATAATTCTTAAAAGCAGATAATCGTGACTTATAGAAGTAAGCCTGTCCACCAATATCATTTCTTCCTTTATTAGATAATGTGTAATAATCACAAGCAAAATAAGCACAGACATATTTAGCTTGTTCATTATTAACTTCTGTATGCTTATTAATTTCACTATAGATCTGATTCATCACTGTTGTTGGACTATTGACTTTCTCATAGACAACAGTCTTCTTCTTAGTAGATTCTAAATGATAATAATAGACTCCACTTCCTATTCCTGTAATAACTATACAGATTACTACAAATAAGCCAAATCCTCTTGTAAGTCTCCATAGATACTTTTTAAATGCGGCTGATTCTTTAATCTTTGGCAATTTATCACTTTTAATAAAAATATTAGCTATTGTTAATACTGGCTTATATTTTCTTGAGATCATATCTGTTACTTCTACAAAAAGTTCAAATAGGATCAATAATACAATAAAGAGTGTTACTGCTCTTATTGGATGTCTTTCATAAATAAATGAATCAATCGCAAATAGTGCGGTTACTAGATAAAGAATCAATACACTCTTGGTCTGACCAAGATTTAATTTAAACATTAATTGATGATGTAGATGTCCTCTATCAGCTTCATCAAATTGTTTATGATTAACTCTTCTTCTGATAATTGCGATTAATGTATCTGCTACTGGGATTGCCAATACGACAATTGGTGCCCCTAATGTGAAGAATGTGGATGTCTCATAGCCGAATCCCAACAAGGAAATAACGGAGATCATATAGCCTATAAACAAGGCACCACAATCACCCATAAAGATTTTTGCAGGATGGAAATTATAAACAAGAAAGCCTCCGATGGCTCCAACAAGTATCATTGAAAGAGAGGCAATATCCCCTCGTCCTGCAATAAATGAACTTGCACTTATGGTCATAAGGGTGATCATAGAAATTCCTGCACATAATCCATCTAGTCCATCTATAAGATTCATGGCATTAGTGATACCTACAATCCATCCTAAGGTAATGATCAATGAGATCGCATAAGTAATATTTGTTGGAATAAAAGGCAAAGTCAGATCTTTTAATGAGATTCCCCCATAAATGATAACTATCAATGCCGCAATAAGTTGTCCTAATAGTTTAAGTTTAGGAGATAGATCATGTATGTCATCATAAAATCCCGTCAAAAAAATGACAAGACCACCAATCAGGATCGCATTGATTTGTTGGTCAGTCTTCAAAAAGGCTGCTGCCGCTATTAAAAAAGCCGCATAAATCGCATATCCACCAGTTCTAGAGATAATTCCCTTATGAATCGTACGTTCATTGATATGAGCAATGATACCAAGCTTCTTGGTTATTCTTCCTATTATCGGTACAAAAATCAAAGATATTACAAAAGAGACTCCTAAATGCAGAATAATCTCCATATCCATTTTTATATCGCTCCTTTTCTCGTATTATACCCTAAACGCCTATAAAATTATAGAGTTTATTCTTTTTCAGAATATGAACAATTTAAAAACGTATAGGTCCTCTTTGATATACTGAAATTAGGAGGAATTTATCATGCATAAACTAGGAATATCGGTATATCCAGAAAAAGAGAATATTAAAGAAACATATGAATATATAAAGCTAGCATCCAAATATGGCTTTTCTCGTATTTTTACTTGTCTACTTTCAGTAGATAAACCACGTGAAGAAATCATTGAAACCTTCACCGACTTTATTGATTTTGCCCATGCTCATAATTTCACTGTCGCAGTTGATACTAACCCTAATGTCTTTAAACATCTCAATGCCTCATATAATAACCTTACTCCATTCTATGAAATGGGTGTAGATATCATTCGCCTTGATGGGTCTTTTGGCGCTATTGAAGATGTAGAAATCACTCATAACCCCTATCACATTAAAATTGAATTTAATGGCTCATTTAATCAAGGAGTAGACCTACTTATAAAAAATGGTGCCAACAAAAATAATATCTGTATATGTCATAACTTCTATCCTGAACGTTATTCAGGATTAGACTGGGATCATTTTATAAACATGAATAAGTTATGGAAATCATTGAATCTAAGAACTGCTGCGTTTATTACTAGTCAAGAAGAACATACCCACGGTCCATGGAATGTCTTCTGTGGTCTTCCTAGTGTTGAATTTATGCGTAATCTACCAGTAGATCTACAGGCAAGATACTATCTTGCCACACATCTTATTGATGATATTATCATCGGTAACGCTTATGCGAGTGAAGAAGAACTTTCTTCATTAGCTCAACTTAATCTAGAAGCCATTGAACTTGATTTAATAGAAGAAAACATCTCTCATGAAGAAGCAAAGATTGTCTATGACTACAAGCCTCACTTTGATCGTTATGATTATTCTTCATACTTTATTAGAAGCTCTTTTCCTCGTCTTAACTACAAGGATATCTCCATCCCTTATAGAAAATATGATCAGCCTTATTTCCATAAAGGAGATGTCCTTATCGTCAATGACAACCTCTCCCACTATCGTGGAGAATTAGAGATTGTTTTACAAGATATAGTCAACGATGGAGAACGTAACTGTGTTGGACATATTCCACAAGAAGAGCTTCTCTTATTGGATTTAATTAAACCAGGTTATCATTTTGCATTTAAAAAGCCTCAGAAATGAGGCTTTTTTTACTGTAGATAATCTGTATTTTCAAGCATGACACCGCATCCGTCTGCAACACAATCCAAAGGATTTTCTGCAACGAATACTGGGACTTTTAATCCCTGTTCCATGAATTTATCTAAACCATGAAGCTGAGCTCCTCCACCAGTTAAGAATACACCCTTATTGACAATATCTGCTGCCAATTCTGGAGGTGTCTGTTCAAGAACCTGTTTAGCTGATTCAAGAATTGTTTCACATAATTCATGTAAAGCATCTTCTGTTTCATCTTCGCTCATCTGAATTGTCTTAGGAAGACCTGTTACCATGTCTCTTCCTCTTACATCAAATTTAACAGAAGGATCTGCATCACATGCACAGCCGATTTCTTTTTTGATCTGTTCAGCTGTAGAATCACCAATCAATAATTTATATTTATCTTTAACATAAGCTACAAGAGCACTATCCATCTTATCTCCTGCAGTCTTTAATGACTGGCTTGTAACGATATCTCCTAATGAAAGAACCGCAATATCTGTTGTTCCCCCTCCGATATCTACAACCATGTTTCCTGTTGGCTTAGAAATATCTAGACCGGCACCAATAGCTGCTACTTTTGGTTCTTCTTCGATATAGACTTTCTTAGCACCACATCTTAATGCAACATCCTGAATAGCACTTTTTTCAATAGAAGTGATATTGCTTGGACAGCAGATTAAAATGGTCGGACGTGAGAATAATCCTTTAAGATTTAACTTATTGATAAAGTGGGTCAATAAAATTTCAGTGATTTGGAAGTCAGCGATGACTCCATCCTTTAACGGTCTGATAGCCTGAAGCTTACCTGGCGTCTTACCAAGCATCTCCCTAGCTTCTTCTCCTACTGCAACTGCTCTGTTTGTTTCTGTATTGATTGTTACAACACTTGGTTCATTAACGACAATTCCTTCTCCCTTGCGGTAAATAAGAATATTCGCAGTTCCAAGGTCAATACCAATTTCTTTTGATAACGCCATACTATTTGTCTCCTTTGATTTATTATTCTATCACCTTATCTTTTAATATCAAGATGCAATTTAAAGTTAATTAAAGCTCCACATTGTAAAATTCAAAATGAATGATGCAAATAGGTATGCTAAAGCGATACTTGCGACAAAATAGAATATATAGAATTCTTTGATTTTCCCTTTTCTGACATGCTGTTCAAAGTTAAAAGATGATAATCCAATCATCGCTAAAACAACCGAAATAACATAAACAGTCATATTGATAGCACGATAAACCACGATAGACTCTCCTTTTCTTTTTATTTCTTTTATATTATAATCAACTTAACACAGAAATCCATAAAGAAGGGAATAATTCATGATAATTCGACATGCACAACAAGAAGAAATAAGCAAAATCATCACATTATATGATCAAGCAAAGAGTTATTTTCGTAAAATGAATATTTTTCAATGGCAAGATGGATATCCTAACGAAAAGACCCTATTAGATGATATAATTAAAGAAGGGAGCTATGTACTTGTTCATAATGATGAAATCATAGGTTCCATGTATTTCGCTATTGAAGATGAAGAAAGCTATCATGAAATAACCAATGGACGGTGGCTTACTGACAATCCTTATAGTGTCATTCATAGAATAGTCATTGATGAAAACTTTAAAGGACATTCTCTTGCGTCTAAAATGTTAGATTATTGCATAGAACAATCTCTAAGCAAGAATATTCATTCTATTAGAATAGATACTCATAAAGATAATCTTTCAATGCAGAAGTTTCTCATTAAAAATCGCTTTACTTTATGTGGAGATATCACCTTAAAAAATGGTGATCCACGTATCGGATTTGAAAAAATTATTGGTAGAGTCAAAAGTTTATGAAAAACTTGATGAATGACAGGTTTCAGGGCTTGATGAACGATGCGATATCATTCATGTAGTATTAAAATTGAATATTTTGAATTTTTCTAAACCGAATGATTATGAAGGTAATAAAAAAACACCTAAAAAAGGCGCAATGAGGGTATCTTCTCCTGGAGCAC
>NZ_JAGBIX010000020.1:0-10908 GCF_017934775.1 Kandleria sp.
CCTTATGCTATCGCTAATGGATGCAATGGCATCTTTGGTAGTGAAAGTCTTATAGAAACTCATTAGTCTCATATGCTTTCGAGTATATTTGGAAGTGAATGTATATAAGAACCCAACGTGCTTTAGCCGTTGGAGTGTCAGCACAAGTTGCACTTGGTGCATGGGCATGGGGCAACGATGGAACATTTGAAAATGAATTAACAGTAGAAAGCTTACAGCCTGTCTTTGATCGGGCAATGAAAAACGGATTGAATTTATGGGATAGTGCTTATGTCTATGGCATGGGAACTTCTGAAAAAATATTAGGAACATTCTTGAAAGATTGGCCTCGAGATTCCTATATTATTTCTGATAAGCTGACACCACAGTGTGCAGATTATTCATCTGATTCACTAGTAAAAGATATGCTTGATATGCAATATCAGTTATTAGGTATAAACAACATGGACATTTATTGGATTCATAACCCTGTTGATTCCCCTAAATGGATTGAAGAAGTCGCATCATATTATGAAGGGAAAGACAATGCACCTATTATCGGGGTGTCAAATCATAACTTGGATGAAATCAAGGAAGCAGATCGTATCCTAAAATCTCATGGATTACGTTTAGGAGCAGTACAGAACCACTATAGTTTATTAAATAGATCATCTGAAAAATCAGGTATTCTTGATTACTGCAAAAACAATCATATCTACTTCTTTGCTTATATGGTATTAGAACAAGGTGCCTTAACAGGAAAATATGATACCAAGCATCCATTCCCAGCAGGATCACAAAGAGCTGAGGTCTATAATCCAGTACTAGATAAACTTGAAATCATGAATAAAAAGCTAAAAGAAATCGCTGATGAATTACATGTATCAAGTGCTCAGATTCCTGTTGCTTATGCAATAGAAAAAGGAACTATTCCTATTGTTGGGGTTACAAAAGTTAATCATGTAGATGATGTTTTATCTACATTAAATATCAAATTAACAGATAAACATATTAAAGAACTAGAAAATACAGCAGACTATCTTAACCTTAATCTTATTCGTATGTGGGAGAAAAAGATGGATTAATTTTTTATATTTAGATTGACACATTGTCAACTGATAGCTGCTTTGGTACAATGGTAATATATAGATAAAGGAGTATATCATGGCAGTTGAATTAAAAGAAACAATTGATAAGAGAAGAGAAGAAATCATGGATGCTTGCGATAAGCTTTATGAAGAAAAAGGTTTTCAGGATATTACTATTAAAGATATAAGTGCTGAAACAAACTTTTCAAGACCTTCAATCTATAACTACTTCCGTAGTAAGGAAGAAATATTTCTAGGATTGCTTACTAGAGAGTATGAAGAATGGAATCACAGTCTTTTAGAAATAGCTGAAGGCACTAAGACTTTAAATAAAGATGGACTTGCAAAAGCTATAGCGAAGTCATTAGAAAAAAGAAAAACCATGCTGAAGATTTCAGCGATGAACCTTTATGAAATAGAAGAAAATAGTCGCTATGAGTTACTTGTAGAATATAAAAAGGTATTCAAGGAATCATTAGAAATATTTGAAACCTGTCTAAAAAAATATATAAGTGATTTTTCTAAAAGTAAACGCGAACGGATCAGATATGCATTCTTCCCTTACATGTATGGCGTTTATCCTTATGTATATCCTTCCAAGAAACAAAAGGATGCAATGGATGAAGTTGAATTAGAGTATTCTTCAGTCACAATCTATCAGTTGACATACCAGTTTTTAAAATTAATGTTTGAATAACAGGAGAAATAAACTATGAAAAAGAATATTGGTGCACAGTTAGCCTTATATCCAGCTCCCGTCATTGTGGTAGGAGCTATGGTGGATGGAAAGCCTAACTGGACATTGGTTGCCCATGCGGGCACTGTGGCACATAGTCATCTGATGGTATCGATGGTACAGTCACACTATACGAATAAAGGAATCAAGGACAATAAATTGTTTTCAGTTAATATCGTTGATGAATCATGGCTTAAAAAAGCTGACAAGATGGGAGTTATCAGTGGAAATAAGGAAGATAAATCAGAGATGTTTTCTTATACATTAACAACACAAGGAACACCACTTATTAATGATGCAAAGATTTCTATTGAATGTGAATTAGATCATAATTACGAATTAGAACATTTTGATAACTTTATTGGAAAAATTCTTTCTACTTATGTAGATGAATCTATTCTTAATGAAAAAGGAAAGATTGATTATCATATCTTCAAACCAGTATTATTTGAATTTCCTACCTATGAATATTTTGTTACTGGAGAAAAGGTTGGCGATTGTGCAAAGATGAATTAATTAAGGAAAAGAGACATGGAAATAAAGGAAAAGTATAGACACAACTATGATGAAAGAAACATATGAAATAGGAGGAAGATTATGAGTATTACTGTGAATTTACGTTACAAAGGTAAAAATGGTGCCGCCATGAAATTTGTGCAGGAAATGATTTCAAGCGGAACGGTTGAAGCTATTAGAAAAGAGAAGGGGAATCTTAAATATGAGTATTTCCAGTCAATCGATGATGCGGAGACAGTCTTGCTGATTGATAGCTGGCAGGATCAGGAATCTATTGATATTCATCATGCTTCACCAATGATGAAAACCATTACGGATTTAAGAGAAAAATATGATCTTCATATGAGTGTTGAACGTTATAAATCAGACGATTCAATGCCAGAAACAGATCATCAATTTATAAGAAAATAAAAGCTGGCTATACATCTGTATAGTCAGCTTTTTTAAAGTTTTCAGTAATCTGTTTTAAGAAAAGTTCAGCGATAGGTGAAAAAGTCTGATATTTCTTCCATACAAGGTAAAGATTTGTTTCAAGTTGAGGATCAAGCGGACGAAAAACCAATCCACTTCCTGGTGATGTATCTATCAGCTTATCAAAAGTAAGAAGATAACCAAGATGCTCTTTTGCAAAAAATGAGGCATTATAAGAAAGCTTGAAAGATCCTTCAAGATGAAGCTTATCCATCTTATCTTTTGCCCATCTAGGAATATCATTGATCCATGCCTGCCCTGAACAGAAAAGAGGAAGAGAAATAAGGTCATCGACATGAATCGTTTTCTTTTTTGATAATGGAACATCATCAGGCATCACAACACCCCATTTATCAGAGTAAGGGAAAATCAGAGATTCATATTTTGTTGTATCAGGAAGTTCTGCTAATACGACAAAGTCTAAGAGACCTTTATCTAGCTTTTCAAGCACCTGTTCAGTATCTCCGCTTGAAATAGAATATTTAAGAGAAGGATACTGCTTTTTTAATGAACTGATCTCATGTGCAAGATATTGAATCTGATAAGATTCCGCTAAACCCAAATAAAGTTCACCACCGGTAATATCATCAAGTGAAATAAATTCATTTTTGATACGATCAGCCATTAGTACAAGATCTTCAGCACGTTTTTTTAAAAGGATGCCTTCATCAGTGAGTTTTATGCTAAAAGAATGTCTAGTAAAAAGCTTTTTTCCTAGTTCCTCTTCTAAAGATTTCAATTGTTTAGATAAAGCTGGCTGACTTATATGTAAAATTTCAGCAGCTCTTGTCATATTTTCTTCTCTTGCAACTTCAAGAAAATATCTGAGTGTTCTTATTTCCATGGGATTCTCCTATGATATAACTAATAGTTATTTTATGATATTAATTATAACTATTAGTAAAGCTGTTTACAAGATGATAAAGTAATATTGAAAATAAAAGGAGGTAGTTACTATGATAAAAAAAGAAGAACTTCAACTTACAAGTGAATGGGATAAAACATTTAAGAAGAGCGAAAAGGTCAATCATTCTAAAGTGACATTCGTGAACCGTTATGGAATCACATTGGCAGCTGATATGTATTGTCCTAAGGACGCCCAAGGGAAACTTCCTGCCATTGCGGTAAGTGGTCCATTTGGCGCTGTAAAGGAACAGTGTTCAGGATTATATGCACAAAATATGGCAGAAAGAGGATTTATCACTATTGCATTCGATCCTTCCTTTACTGGAGAAAGTGGGGGAACGCCAAGATATATGGCTTCACCTGATATCAATACTGAAGATTTCATGGCCGCTGTTGATTTCTTATCACTTCATGAACAAGTCGATCCAGATCGTATTGGCATCATCGGTATCTGTGGATGGGGTGGCATGGCTATCAATACCGCAGCCCTTGATACAAGAATCAAGGCCACTGTTGCCTCTACAATGTATGATATGACTAGAGTCAATGCCAATGGATATTTTGATTCAGAAGACAGTGAAGAAGCACGCTATGAAAAGAAGAAAGCTATGTGTGCACAGCGTCTAGAAGATTTAAAGAATAATAACTATTCATTAGCCGGTGGAGTTGTAGAAACAATAACAGAAGATATGCCTTTCTTTGTAAAGGACTATCATGCTTACTATAAAACAGAAAGAGGATACCATCCACGTTCTCTAAATTCCAATGGTGGATGGAACATCATTGGCTGTGAATCATTTATGAATCAGCCTATCTTAAAATACAGTCATGAAATAAGAAGTGCGGTATTGCTTATTCATGGAGAAAAAGCTCATTCATGTTACTTCAGTAAAGATGCTTATGCCAACATGATTAAAGATAGTAATTATGCGGATAATAAAGAATTGATGATCATTCCAGAAGCTGTCCATACTGATCTATATGATGGTGGAGATAAAGACTATATTCCATTTGATAAGTTAGAAAGCTTCTTTAGAGAATATCTAAAATAATGAAATTATTTATTGATAATAGTCCCCAACAAGTAGAATGGGAACATAATGAAAGTGTAGAAGCATTACGTCAACGCATTAAAGAAAAGCCAATCACTATTCAAATGAGAAAATATGGGACTTTTGAACAGGTAGGAACAATTGGAAATCTTCCTGCAGATGATCACTATATTTCAACATTGCCTGGTGATATTGTCTTATATAATCATAATCAGATAGTCATATTCTATGATGAACATGCCTATCACTACACAAGATTAGGAAGAATAATTGGTAAGTCAAAAGAGGAATTCTATCAATTATTAGGAAAAGAAGATATCCTGTTAACTATATATATAAATTAAGACACTGTATAAAACAGTGTCTTTTCTTTATAAAGGGGAATAACTTGAATAGAAATTTTGTTGTGATATGATTTTTATAATGAAACAGGAGAAGACTATGATTGAAACAGACGCAAAAGATGTATTTGCCTATTTGCATGAAGCAGAAGTGAATTGCTTTATGAGCATGAAACTTGATACATTGGAAGATGCGGTTAATGAATTAAAGAGATGAAGTGGTGAAACTGAATTTCATTTGGCTATAGTATTAAAGGAAACAGGGAAGGTCATTGAAGAAATTGAAGCTTATCTAGAACCAGATGACGACAAAAATAGTGATACTTTTAGCCCTTGTTGGATGTTAAATAAGAATTATCAAGGAAAAGGTTGCTTTTCTTGATTACTTGTCTACTAAAAAAGAGCAAGACGTATTTATGCATATACAGAAGATTATAATGTCGCAAGTCAACGTCTATGCAAGAAATTAGGTATGCGTAAAGAAGGAGAATTCAAGGAATTCATTTCCTTTGTTAAAAATCCAGAGGGCACACCACATTATGAAAACACATTTCAGTTTGCGATACTAAAGAAAGAATGGGAGAAAAGATAATATGTTAGAAAAAATGAAATGGACAAGAGAACCAAAAGAGTATTCTATTTCACCAGATAGAATAGAAATAGTAACAGAACCACATACTGATTTATGGCAGAGAACCTACTATCATTTTAGAAATGACAATGCCCCAGTTCTCCAGATGGATACAGATGAAAAGTATTTTTCATTTATTGTGAAAACACATTTTGAAGAAAGTCATCATCGTTTTGATCAGTGTGGTATTGTCATGTATCTTGATTCAGAAAACTGGCTAAAAGGTTCCATTGAATATGAAAATGATTCATTCCAGCATCTAGGTTCAGTCGTCACTAATCATGGCTATTCAGATTGGGCAACAACGACAATTGATGCCAATATCAAAGAAATGTGGTATCGCTTTAGTCGAAGAGAAGATGACTACTGTATTGAATGCTCAACTGACGGTATTCACTTTTCACAGATGCGTGTATGCCATATGTGGGAAGGTGGCAGCACTATTCGCTTTGGGGTTTATGCATGCAGTCCAGAAGATTCAAGCTTTAAAGCGGTATTTACTGATATGCAAATAACTGAGTGTGCCTGGAAGGCACATGATGGGCAGCAGCCTGATGAATAAACATCATCTGATTTATAATCAGGTGATTTTTTATATATTGAATATATATCTTTTTAAAAAATAATAATTGTATTAAAATATATATAGTATTTATGTTTTATGTCGTAACACTTATTTGCAGTATCAACATTTTTAAAGGGGAGGAATTTATAATCATGGATTTTGATAAAAGTAGTGTTATTAAAATAGTACTGTATGCAATTGAAATTGCGTTACTAACATGGATTGTAAGTGATAAAACACTTACATCTAAATTAGATATAGTAGGTAAATTTGTATTATATTTCTTAGTGCTTTATTTTGGTACACAGCTCAATCGTCGATTGTTTAAGAAAAAATAACATTAAAATTTAAATTGATTATTAAATGTTTCTATTGGATATCTTTAAATTCTTGTGAGAAGATAAGTATGTCAAAGTAAATGGATAGTGGAGAATTGCTGAAAGAGAACAGTACTTTGTATTCTCTGATGTAAGAGAACTTTCTCATTAATTTCTATAATGGGAATGCGACAGCATCCTTGTAGAGTTCAGTGAGAATATTTAAGAATAAGCTTAGACCTTCACGTGCATCATTCTTATGAGAAACAAGAACACAGTTAAATGTTTCTTTACAGTCATAAGGAATCCAGGCAAATTGACCACTGTGATCATTTAAGA
The DNA here is from genome assembly GCF_017934775.1 of Kandleria sp. Taxonomy (NCBI): domain Bacteria; kingdom Bacillati; phylum Bacillota; class Erysipelotrichia; order Erysipelotrichales; family Coprobacillaceae; genus Kandleria; species Kandleria sp. The sequence goes on from NZ_JAGBIX010000020.1 coordinate 6,942, forward strand.
ATCCCGGTGCAAGACAGATGCCTTTTCCAGCTGCAATATTAGTAAGGGTTGTATCATGATCAGGACTATTGAAATACTTGATCTTTCCTGTAGAAATAAGATGCTGCTGAAGACGCTGAAGAGCCACAGGAGATCCTCCGCCCACCATGAGGGTTCTATCATAAAGATCCTCTTCACAAATGAGATTCTTTTTAGCAAGAGAATCATCTCTATTTACAATAAGATAAGTATGACTATGAAATAGCTCGTGGACCACTGTACCTGCAAGCTGTTTTGTATTTTCACGCAATTCAAAAAGAAGATCAGTCTCATTTTTTAGAAAATGATCAAGTCCATTTTCATATTGAAAAACCGGAGTAATCTGGATACCTGGCATCTGTTCTTCAAATAGACGAATAGCTTCAGGTAAAAAATAAAGAGATTGTCTAACCGGAAGAGAGATAGAAATATTGTCCTTATACTTGGCACTGAAGTTTTGTCCCTGCTCAATAGCACGCTTTAATTCCTCTCTCATTAAAGAAAGATAAGAGACAAACTGCTTGCCAGCAGGGGTAAGAGACGCACCTTTCCCATTACGTTCAAAAATCGCAAATCCTACTTCCTCTTCCAATAGCTTAATCTGATAAGAAAAGGTCGGCTGACTTACAAACATATTTTCTGCCCCACGACTGAAGTTTTGTGTCTTGGCAAGTTCAATGCAATAATCAATCTGTTTTGTATTCATAAGTATCTCCTTGTTATTAAATATTTAAATAGAATATTTAATCTTTCTATTGGATATTTTATATAAAACATGAAAGGATGTAAATAGAAAAGGAGGATGTAAGAATGACAAAAACTTTAGTAGCATTCTTTTCAAGAGCAGATGAAAACTATTTTGGGGGAGCCATGAGATATGTCAAAGTAGGCAACACTGAAATAGTTGTAGGTATAATTAATTATTTAATTGAGGCAGATACATTCAAGATAGAAATGAAAGAACCCTATTCTCCAGTCTATATGACATGTATTGAAGAAGCAAAAAAAGATTTAAGACAGGGATATAGACCAGAACTTGTTCAATTGCCAAACAATATGGATCAATATGATACAATTATTTTAGGATATCCTAATTATTGGGGAACTATGCCAATGGCCGTTGTAACATTTTTAGAACAGTTTGATTTCACCAATAAAACAATCCTTCCACTTTGTACTAATGAAGGAAGCGGTATGGGATTAAGTGAAAGAGATATTAAGAAATATGCCAAAGGAGCAACAGTCAAAGACGGTCTTTCTATCTTAGGAAGTCGTGTATCACAGAGTGAGAATCAGGTACAGGAATGGCTTAATAATCAAGGAGTCATGTAGGAGATTGATATGGATGATCATGAGATGATTGAAGATGTCTACAATAAAATGTATGAAGGCATGGTCAATAAGGATGAAGCATTGCTTCAAGACGTATTAGATGATAGTTATGTATTAGTACATATGACAGGTATGCATCAATCAAAAGAAGAATTCATTACAGCTGTCATGAATGGAACATTAAATTACTATTCAAGCAAAGAAAGAAATATATCAGTAAAGCTTGATGGCAACTTTGCCACTGTAATAGGGCAAAGTGAAGTAAGAGCAGCAGTATTTGGCGGAAGAAAGCATACATGGCGACTTCAGCAACAATGTAGTCTTAAGAAAACAAAGGGTATTTGGCGCATGACAAAAAGTGTCGTCTCAACATATTAAAGGAGGATGGACTATGAAATATTTAACTTTAAATGATGGAAACAAGATTCCTACAATTGGTTTTGGTGTATTTATGATTCCTAATGATGGACCAACTTATGAGGCAGTATTAAATGCCTTAAAATCAGGTTATCGTCATATCGATACAGCAGCTGCCTATTTCAATGAAGAAGATGTGGGAAAGGCTATTCGTGATAGCGGTATTGATAGAGAAGAAATCTTTGTCACAAGTAAACTCTGGCTTTCAGATAATGGCTATGAAGAAGCCAAAAGAGGAATCGCAAGATCATTAAGAAAACTTAATCTTGATTATATTGATCTCTACTTGATCCATCAGCCATATGGTGATGTAGAAGGAGCATGGAAAGCAATGGAAGAAGCAAAAGCTGAAGGCAAGCTTCATTCCATTGGTGTAAGCAATATGTCAGTTGCCCTTTGGAATAAGTTTGTACCTCACTTTAACATTAAACCTGCTGTCAATCAGGTAGAATTCAATCCACTATTCCAGCAAAAAGAAATTCGTGCCCTCATGAAAGAAACAGATACAAAACTTGAAGCATGGTATCCGCTTGGTCATGGTGATGCTAGCTTATTGTCACATGAAATCATTACCAATTTAGCCAATAAATATGGTAAAAATCCTGGACAGATTATCTTGAAATTTGAAGTACAGGATGGTGTAATCACTTTACCTAAATCTACAAATAAAGAAAGAATCAAGACAAATCTAGATATCTTTGATTTCACATTAACTAATGAAGAAATGGAAGCCATTAGACAAATGGATACCGGAAAAGGAAGTCATAACCCTGATGCACCAGGTGTAGAAGAACGTCTAAGAAGCGCTTTTGTAATTGAAGATTAAGGAGAATAACATGAAAAGATTAGTCATTGTACTTATTGTAGCTATAGCGATTGCGATTGGTGGAATATTTATTTATTCACGTGTAATGTTTAACCATACTGGCATTGAAAACAAAGAAGAAGCTGCGCTTAAAGGCAACAGCAAGGTTCTTGTCGTTTATTTCTCATGGTCAGGAAATGTCCAAAAGATGGCACGATGGATCAGTGAAGAAACAAAGGGAGAATTATTTAGAATTGTTCCTAAAAAATCTTATGGTACAGATTATAAAAAATGTACAGAAAGAGCCAAGGATGAACTTGATCAGAAGATCAGACCAGAGATTTCATCAACCATCTCTAAAGAGATGCTAAAGAAATATGATGTCATTTATCTTGGATTCCCAATCTGGTGGTATGATCTTCCTATGCCAGTCTGGACATTTCTTGAAGGTGCAGACCTACAGGGAAAAACAATCATTCCATTCTTCTCACATGAAGGAAGCTCTAGCGGTGCCAACTCATTAAATACCCTCAAGGACTTAGCTAAAGGTGCACATGTACTTACTGATAAAGCTCTCTCAATAAGAGGAAGAAAGGTTTCAGGTTCAGAAGATGAAGTTAAAAAGTGGGCCAAAATGTTATAGAATAATCATCGATAGTGCGATGATTATTCTGATGCCTTTATTGATGGCCTATTCACTAATAGGAGAAGAACTCCATGAAATAATGGGCATCTGTTGTTTTATCTTGTATCTTATTCATCATTATATGAATAGAAAATGGTGGTCAACATTATTTAAAGGAAAATACAATGCCTTCAGAATCATGAATACGACTATCAATATATTATTGTTATTGTATATGATCATACAGCCTATAACAGGTTTACTAATGTCCAAGTATCTTCTTAAGAATGTGAGTGTTCTTTCATTATCATCATTAGTAAGAGCTATTCATTTACCATTAGCGTATTGGGGTCTTATCTTAATGAGTATGCATCTAGGATTTCATCTAAGAATAAAGACACAAATAAAATATATGGGAATTCCTATTTCCATATATGGACTTTATGCCTTCTTTAACCGTCATATTATAGACTACTTAACAATGAATACTATGTTTGCATTCATTGATACAAATGAATCAAGACTCATTTTCCTTCTTGATTATGTCGCTATCATTATATTATTTGCGATGATTTCTTATTATTTAAAATCACTATTAATAAAAAGAAGAATCCGATAAGATTCTTCTTTTTTTGTAAAACAATAAAACCCACAGCTATGCTGTGAGGTTGTTTTAAGACTTCAGTGAAGTGGTAAAGGTATTGTAAATGATAAAATCCCCTCTGTATAATGATTGTGCGGTCTGCCAACTGCGCAATTGAATACAGGAG
>NZ_JAGBIX010000021.1:0-10205 GCF_017934775.1 Kandleria sp.
ATATACTTCTAATATAATTCGGTTCAATAACAGATGATTCATATGAAACTGCAACTGTTATTTAATGAGATTAGCCAAAGAACAAAGATAATGTAAAAAAACTTCATTTTTTACTTGAATTCCTTATAGTTGGCTCTCTGTTGGATCATCCGGATTAGTTTCAAACTTTAGACCAATTCTCGTAGGTCTAAAAGATGTCTTTAATCTAGATGCCATGGTCATTGATCCATACTTTGGACAAAATGCGGTTACAGCAGGAGTAAACAAGGTTTTTGGTAAAGCCTTTTCTTCAGTCATGACACTTCTTCTTATTGCTTTTGTCATTAACATCATCTTAGTAAAATTTAAAAAAGTCACAAAGTTAAGAGCGCTATTTACAACAGGACATGTACAGGTTCAGCAGGCTTCAACCGCATTCTGGCTTATCATGTTTGCTTGTCCATTCTTAACTAATGACTTAGCAATCTTAGCAGTCATGGCAGTTATCCTAGGACTCTATTGGGCAGTTGCTTCCAACTTGACAGTAGAACCAACTCAGGAACTTACTAAAGGGGCAGGCTTCTGTATCGCTCACCAGCAGATGTTTGGTATTGCACTCTTCTCAAAGATTGCAGAAAAGATTGGAGAACACGATAAAAAGAGAGGTAAACAGACAAGGAGACTAGAAGACATTGAACTTCCTGGATTCATGTCTATCTTCAATGAAAACCTAGTATGTACATCATTGTTAATGATCATCTTCTTTGGTGCTATCTTATTGTTGCTTGGAAAAAGCTATCTTGTAAAAGCAGGCTTCCTTGCAAAAACAGATAACTTCCTATTCTACATCTTAACAACATGTATGTACTTCTCAGTCTACCTTACAATCCTTCAGCTAGGAGTACGTACATTCGTAACAGAATTAACAACATCATTCCAGGGCATCTCTAATAAATTATTGCCTGGTGCAGTACCAGGAGTAGATTGTGCCGTTGCTTATGGTTTCGGTTCACCAAATGCGGTGCCAATTGGTTTCCTAGCTGGTGCAGTAGGACAGTTTATTGCGATTGTGACATTGATTATCTTTAAGAGTCCAACTCTTGTCATTGCAGGATTCGTACCAGTCTTCTTTGATAATGCGACAATCGGAGTCTATGCCAATAATAAAGGTGGCGCTAAAGCAGCTATTATCCTCCCATTCTTTGCCGGACTTATTCAAGTCTTCGGCTCAGCTTTTATTGCCACTTTTGTAGGCATGGCAGCCTACGGTGGGTACCTCGGTATGTTTGACTGGGCAACAGTATGGCCAATCTTTACAATCATCATGAAATACTTGGGTGTCATCGGTGTAGGTGTAGTTATTCTCGTTCTACTCTTAATTCCACAGTTCCAATATCGTGCTAATAAGGATGCATACTTCGCATGTACAGAAGACTTTGAAACTTATGCAAAATTAAAAGGCATTGAAGTCGAAGAAGACGATTGGGACGATGATTATGATGAATAAAGGAGACAAAAAATGAAATTTTTCGTAGATACCGCCAACGTAGAAGATATTAAAAAAGCAAACGACATGGGTGTGATTTGTGGTGTAACCACAAATCCATCCCTAATCGCAAAAGAGGGCAGAAACTTTGAAGATGTCCTTAAAGAAATCACATCAATTGTCGATGGTCCTATCTCTGGAGAAGTCAAGGCTACTACAGAAGATGCTGAGACAATGATTGAAGAAGGACTAGAAATCGCCAAGATGCATCCTAATATGGTCGTTAAAATTCCTATGACTGTAGAAGGGTTGAAAGCCACAAAAGCACTTTCCAAAAAAGGGGTAAAGGTCAATGTGACATTGATCTTCACAGCTGCCCAGGCGCTGTTGGCAGCGCGTGCTGGTGCAGCCTATGTTTCACCATTCTTAGGCAGATTGGATGATATTTCAACACCAGGAATTACTCTTATTGAAGATATTACAGAAATCTTTAGCATGCATGACATCAAAGCGGAAATCATTGCGGCCAGCGTAAGAAATCCAATTCATGTGATTGAATGTGCCAAAGCCGGTGCAGACATTGCGACAGTACCTTATGCAGTAATTGAACAAATGACAAAACATCCATTAACAGATCAGGGCATTGAAAAATTTAAAAAAGACTACATCGCAGTCTTTGGATTAGATTAATAGAAAGAAGAGGACATAATATGGCAATTAAAATGATGGTTTGTTGCGCGAGCGGCGCAGGATCAAGTCTACTAATGAAAATGACAACACAAAAAGCAATTGATAATCTTGGTATCTCTGTATCAGAGCTTCATCACTGTGCAATCTCAGAAGCGAAATCCGCATCATTGAATTATGATGTTGTGCTATGCGCAAGAAACTTTGAGCATCTTTTCGAAGATGCAAAAAAGAAAGGCGTAAAAGTCATTGGACTAAAAAATGTCATGTCACAAAAAGAAATTGAAGCCAAGCTTAAAAGAGCAGGCATCGCTTAATTATCACAATTTCTACCACCAAAAAAGAGGATTCCATTATGAAAATGTCTAAGAAAGTAGTCGGCGAACGAAGAAACAAAATACTTGAAGTACTCGAAAGAGTAGGAGATGTCAAAGTCGAAGAACTATGCGAAACACTTCATGTGACACCTATCACAATCAGAAGAGATCTGCAGTATCTAGAAGACCATGAGCTCGTAGAACGCTACTATGGGGGTGTACGCATCAAGAACACACCAGAGAACTGTGAGCTTAGAGATGAGACAGACATCTATCGAGAACGCATCGCCAAGTTTGCTGCATCATTGGTGGAAGATGGTGATACCATCTTCATCAATACCAGCTCTACAGCACTCGCAATGGTACCTTATATTCATGCGAAAAATGTCGTAGTCATCACCAACAACGGCAATGCCATAACTATTCCACACTCCGCAGAAGTGACAATCATACTTACTGGAGGAGAACTTAGACATATTAAAGGAACGATGGTGGGAGAATTCGCCTTGGATAATATCAATATGGTTTCCACAAGAAAAACATTTCTAGGATATCAGTGGTCTTTCCAGTCAGGCTGGAATGACCACTGATATCCTTAATGAAGTAAAAATTAATGAAGCAATGCTTCATCGCTGTGTTGAAAAAGCCTATATTCTTGCTGACCATAAAAAAATAGGAAAAACATGCAGCTTTGTCAGCTGTCCTTTAGAGACACTTACTCATATCATCACCGATGAAAAAGCTGATAAAAGTGAAGTTTCACGATTCATTCACCAAGGCATCAAGGTAATTCAGGTAACAAAAGAATAGAGGAACATTATGTTAGCGAAAAAAATAAGAACACATCAATTAGAAAAATGCTACGCGATTGCACCCCTTCATTATGAAGGAGAAGACTATATTCTCGTAGCTGCTGAAAAAAGAAATAAATGTCTCCTGTTTGATTTAGAAGGACATCTCGTAGATACCATCTGGGATGAACCAGGAGGAACCATGTCAATGGTTCAGGTTCCTTCAAGCAATGGGCAGTTCATTGCCACACAAGAATTCTATTCTCCTAATGATTCAAAAAATGCCAAGCTTGTACTTGTTACACCAATTAGTAAAGGCAACTGGGATGTAAAAGTCATTGCTCATCTGCCATTCGTACATCGCTTTGATATTGTTGAAAAAGACGGTGTCAATTATCTATTGGCATGTACCATCAAATCAGAACACAACTATAAAGATGACTGGACACATCCAGGAAAGATTCTTGTAGCTGTATTACCAGATGATCTTTCAAAAGTAGATGAAGAACATCCTCTTCAATTTGAAGTCATCAAAGAAGGACTCACAAAAAACCATGGCTACTGTCGTGTAAAAAAAGAAGGAGAAGACTATTCACTTATTGCATGCGAACAGGGACTTTATAAACTATCATTATCAGATAAATGCATCAACGACTGGAAAATAGAAAAGCTATTAGATAAGCCATGCTCAGATGCTGCAGTTGCAGATTTTGATCAGGATGGAAAAGATGAAATTATTGTTATTTCACCATTCCATGGAGATACAATTGAAATCTTCAAGAAAATAGATGGGGCATACGAAGTTGTCTACAAGTATCCTAAAAAAGCAGAATTTGCCCATTCAATCTGGGCAGGAGAACTCAATGGAGAAGCTTGTGCCATCATTGGGCATCGTCAAGGTGAGCGCAATCTGATTGGCTTCTCTTATGATCAAGGATATCAGTATGGCTATATTGAAGAAAATGTCGGGTCAACAAATGTCTACAGATATAATGTGGGAGCACGTGAATGCTTAGTTTCTACTAATAGAGAAATCAACGAAATAGCATTCTACGTGTTTGAATCATGAAGTCCTACCGCATAGGTCTTTATGAAAAGGCCTTACCCGACACTCTTACATGGAAAGAAAAACTCATTGCGGCTAAAGAAATAGGCTATGACTACATTGAAATGAGCATTGATGCAAGTGATGAAAAGATAGAACGTGTCTTTATGAATAAAAAAGAAAGACAGACACTACTAAATGACATGTATGAAGTCGATCTTCCAATACGCTCCATGAGCGTTAGCGCTCTTACTAAGTACGCCTTAGGAGATGAAGATGAAGCTATCAGAGAAAAAGGATTATCCATTGGTATAAATGCAATCATTCTGGCAGCTGATCTAGGAATCAGAACAGTGATGATACCTGGATATGATATCTACTATGGAGAATCTACTCTTAAGACGAAAGCTTATTTTCTTGAAAATATGAGAAAGCTAGTCGATACTGCAAGAATTCATGGAGTCATTCTTGGATTTGAAACAATGGAAAATGACTTTATGAATACTACTGGTAAAGCCATGAAATATATCACATTGTTGCAGTCGCCTTATATGAAAATATATCCAGATACAGGTAACTTAACGAATGCTGCTTATGATCATAAGCATGATGTCTGTGAAGATTTATGTCTAGGAGAAGGGCACCTTATAGCTCTTCATCTAAAAGAATCTCTTCCTAACATCTATCGAGAAGTTCCTTTTGGAAGTGGACATGTGGACTTTGAAAGACTGATAAAGACTGCCTGGAAACTAGGAATAAGACGATTTGTAACTGAATTATGGTATCTAGGAGAAGAAGATTATCATAAAACAATACAGGATGCGTTTAATCAAATGACGCAAATACTAGATAAACAATAACGGAGGTAACTATGTTAGAAGACTTAAAACAAGAAGTCTATCATGCCAATATGGACCTTCCGAAATATGGACTGGTGACATTTACTTGGGGAAATGTCAGCGGCATTGATAGAGAAAGTGGTTATGTTGTTATTAAGCCAAGCGGTGTTGACTATGAGACAATGAGTGCTGATGATATGGTCGTCGTTGATTTAGATGGACATGTTGTAGAAGGTAAGTATAAGCCATCTTCAGATACGCCTACTCATATAGAATTATATAAGGCTTTTCCTCATATTGGAGGTGTTGTTCATACACATTCCTCATGGGCTACAAGCTGGGCACAATCAGGTAGAGGTATTCCTTGTTATGGAACAACACATGCTGATTATATGTATGGGACAATTCCTTGCTTAAGATGTTTAACAAAAGAAGAAATCAATACAGCATATGAAAAGAATACCGGTGTGCTTATTGTTGATTATTTTAAAGATAAAGACTATGAAGCAGTTCCAGCGGTACTATGTAAAAATCATGGACCATTTACATGGGGAAAAGATCCACATGAAGCAGTTCATAATACTGTTGTACTAGAAGAAGTAGCCAAGATGGCAGCACGATGTGAACAGATTGAAGCACATGTTCAGCCTGCACCACAGGAACTACAGGATAAGCATTACTATCGCAAGCATGGAGAAAATGCTTACTATGGACAGGATTAGGAGAATCATATGAATAATCTAGAATTAAAGAAAAAAGCTAATAAAATTAGACAGGGTATTATTGCTTCAACGCATGCTGCTAAGGCAGGTCATCCTGGTGGATCTTTATCAAGTGCAGATATGTTGGCATATCTTTATTTTGAAGAAATGCGTATTGATCCTTCAAATCCCAAAGATGAAAACAGGGATCGACTTGTTTTATCAAAGGGACATATAGCTCCTGCATTATATGCTACATTGGCATTAAGAGGTTATTTTCCTGAAGAAGATTTATTAACATTAAGACATCTAGGATCACATTTACAAGGACACCCTTGTATTGCTCATACACCAGGAATTGATATGTCCACAGGTTCACTTGGACAAGGTATATCTGCTGGAGTAGGGATGGCCTTATCTTTCAAGATGGATAAAAAAGATAATAGAGTCTATGTCATCTGTGGAGATGGAGAAATACAAGAAGGTCAGGTATGGGAAGCAGCTATGTTTGCTGGACATAGAAGCCTGGATAATCTTGTGGTTGTAGTAGACAACAATAATCTTCAGATTGATGGAACTATTGAAGAAGTCTGTTCACCTTATCCTATTGATAAAAAATTTGAAGCATTCAATTTCAATGTAATCACAATTGATGCTCATGACTTCGATGAAATAAGAGAAGCTTTATTAAAAGCAAGACAGATGAAAGGAAAGCCAACATGTATCATCATGAAAAGCATTAAAGGTAAAGGAGTATCTTTCATGGAAAACAAAGCCTCATGGCATGGCACTGCTCCAAATGATGAACAGTATGAATTGGCAATGAAAGAGCTAAAAGAAGAGGAGGAACGCTTATGTCAGTAAAGAAAATTGCGACAAGAGAAAGCTATGGACAATCTTTAGTTGAGCTAGGAAAAGAATATGATCAGCTGGTTGTTTTAGATGCTGATCTTGCAGCAGCAACTAAGACAGGACTCTTCAAGAAAGCTTATCCAAACCGTCATATTGATTGCGGTATTGCTGAATGCAATATGATGGGAGTGGCTGCCGGTTTAGCAACAACAGGAAAAATACCATTTGTATCCACTTTTGCCATGTTTGCAGCAGGACGTGCATTCGAACAGGTAAGAAATTCTATTGGCTATCCACATCTTAATGTAAAGATTGGTGCAACACATGCAGGTATCACTGTTGGAGAAGATGGCGCAAGCCATCAGTGCAATGAAGACTTAGCACTTATGAGTGTTATTCCAGGTATGGTTGTTCTTAATCCAAGTGATGACATTGAAGCAAGAGCAGCTGTGAAAGCAGCTATTGATTATGTTGGACCAGTCTACATGAGATTTGGACGAGCACCAGTAGAAATCATCAATGACTTTGATGAGTACCACTTTGAAATAGGTAAAGGTGTCAAACTTAAAGAAGGAAAAGACATTACAATTATTGCAACTGGAATTTGTGTAAGCGAAAGCTTAAAGTGTGCTGAAACATTAGCTAAGGAAGGTATTGATGCAGAAGTTATCAATATTCATACTATTAAGCCAATTGATCAGGATATCATTATTGAAAGTGCAAAAAAGACAGGACATGTCTTTACTGTAGAAGAACATTCAATCATTGGTGGACTTGGTAGTGCAGTAAGCAATGTATTAAGTGAGCACTGTCCAACAAAAATGTATCGTATCGGTATGAGAGATACATTTGGTGAGTCTGGCAACGCAATGGAACTTCTTCATAAATATCAGTTGGATGCAGAAGGAATTTACACTCAGATCAAGGAACATATGTAAAGAATGAACCACATGTAGTGGTTCATTTTTGTTAGTGTAAATTTATAATATTAATTTATGAATAAATATATTAGTTTATTGATTAATATAAAAAATATATATATTTATTTATTAAAACTATTGTGATAAAAAAGTTAATGATTTATTATGTATATAGATTAGAATAAGGTATGCATTTTTTAGACAATAAGTATATTTTATCGGAAAATTTGTGGAAAGGAAAAAATAAATGAAAAGTAAACAGTCAAGAAAAAAAGCAGCTTTCAAAGGTCTATGTATCATGGTGTTTCTAATGATTGCGCTTCCAATAGCGTTTTATTGTTTTTTGTATGTAGTAAAATCAGGAATTAATAGTGTTAATGTTTCAGTTTGGGTTAATGTTTTTGCGACATATATTGGAGCGTGTTTAGGCGGGATAATTACTTATCTTTCAATTTATTTTACTGCAATGTATTATGATGATGAATTTAATCAAAGAATGGATGAAGTAAAACTAAGAATGATGGAAAATAATACACGAGATGAAAATGAAAAAAGAAAGTATTATTTAGATATTAAACGTCAATCGTTATTTTCAAGCAGGCCATATTTGATATTGAAAAATATTGGTGTTGAAGAAAAGGAAAAGTGTGAAGAAATTGATAGATATGTGTTTGTTTCAAATGAAAAGGAATGGGCAAATCTTATGAGTTATAGTGATGAAAACGTAAAAGAAGTTTATTTTAAAATAAGAAATATTGGGCGAGGACCAGCAGAAAAAATAAATTTCTTTTTTGAATCATCTGATTATTCTATAGATGGATTTAATGATAGAGAAGTTCCAATGAATATGGATGATGATTCTGTTATTTATCAAAAAATGTCAATAGATATTGCGAATGGCGAGGAATTATTTTGTAAACTCAAATTACATTTTTCAAATAAAATGATACATGATAAAAAAGTTTATAAAATGAGTCTAACATTAAACCTTGTGTATTTTGATTACCTTAATAATAAAATTAAGAAACCAATTTCATTCGCATTTTTTAATGATGATAATAGTATACTTGGCGTAGGACCTCAAAAATATTGTAATGATGAAAATCAGAAAATATTTGAGGGAACAATTTAGTATTTATTATAGAAATATTTTAGTGGGACACTAATAGTGTCCCGCTATTTTAATATGATGAGAGTGTAGTAAACATAAGCAAACAACAGCTTGCTGGTGGGAGGGATGAAGAAAAATAAATCATAAGACTATAAGACTACAATTATAAGAAAGGAAAATGGAAATATGAGAAAACTATCTTTAAAAATTGTCACAATGGCATTATGTATGATGATGTTATTTACATTAACTACAAAAAACACAAATGCTAAAACAGCATCAGGATACTACTACACTGATACTTCAGTTTGTACAACATTCAAGAAAAAAGGAAGAAAGTTGTATGTTAAAAACGTAAAAGGAAGATCGATTAAGTATTATAAGACAAATAATATTAACAAAATGAAAAAAGTCGGTAGATACAAAGTATTTAAAGTAAGCATGAAATGTAAATACTATTCAACATCAGTTTCTTCAGATGGAAGGGGATTATTTGATTCTACATATACACGAAGAATCAAATATAAAAACATCACAAGTACTATCAAAGATATCCGTAAGTCTGGAGAATGGAATTGTGGATTGATCGTAGTCGTTAAAAAAGGTTATGTTACTAAGATCATGATGATCTACTCATAAAAGAGCACTCAAAAGTGCTCTTTTATAGTGCTTAATGAAATGTAAGGTATTTTATTTTCTTGTTGCTAAGTGCAATAAAAGTAAAACACCCTTATATTCAATGACTATTTATATTGAGTATTGTACAAAATAAAAGAACATATCTAAGGATAGGAGAAAAACAAGTGAAGAATAGAGTAGAAGCAATCACTGATGGAATTGTTGCAATAGCGGCAACGATTATGGTGCTAGAATTAGGAGTACCTGTCTCTAATGAAATGGGACTTCGTCATACTTTTCTGGCATATGTCATTAGCTTTTTTATGATGACACTTGTACCATTTATGACGGCATGGGGACTAAGTACCAAATGCATTTCTACCTGAATTTATCTATCCATTGAATATGTTACTATGGAGCGCTGCCTTTCAATGACTTGATTATCAGATACAAAAAGAACAGAACGTGACGCTTCTACAAGTCTTCCAATGAGAGGATTCTTATATGGGGGAAATGTATTTAATCTGTTTTAAGTATTTATTTAGTTGCAATCTCTATAATAATGATGCTTGTTTGGATACATGCAAAAGTAGAATATAAATAATTAATCGGGACATAATAATGTCCTGCTTATTTTATCAAGTTTTTCGCAGAAAACCCCTACCTCTAAGTGTAGCGTAGGTAGGGGATGAATGCGTTTACTTAAGAAAAATATAAGAGAGGCTGTAACGAAATAAAATACAGTAAAAAAGTGGCGTACTCACTATTTAGTGAGTGCAGCCACTTTTCTGGTATAATTAGGTTATGAGTTACAAGAATATAAAAGAACCTAATTACAGTAATCATTATAACCTATATC
>NZ_JAGBIX010000022.1:0-25684 GCF_017934775.1 Kandleria sp.
TAACAACAAGATTATACACCTAAACAACCCTGAAAAAAAGCGCTTTTTCTTCAGGGGTTTTCAGCGTGCAATAAAAACCATGAAAAATTACTGATAATTTTTTTAAATTTTTACTTGATTTCTATTATCCAATTTTTTTGTGAAAATTTCTGCAGATTCATAGCTTACGTGTCCCATATGTATTTTGACCGGGTGGAAATAAGTAATTTTTAGTAATCGGTTCTGACTCGTTCCAAATAGTAGATGAAGGGATAAAGAAAAAATTATCTCGGTTTAGTAATGGGTGATTTTTCAACCCAAATGTATGTTGAGAGAAAAATTTGAGAAATTTTGCCTTTGATTTAGTAATGGGCGGAAAACCACCCCAAATGTATTACGAGAGAAAAAAACAGGAGGTTTATTTCATGAATGTAGAGGAAACATTAAAGCATCTTGGAAATCACTGGGATTTATATAGCTTGGCAGGTGAAGGTGAGTACAGCTTTGATAAAGCAAAGAAATATTTAATGGAGGAGTGTGGAAAACCGGAGTCCACTGCCAGAGCTAAGATGAGTGCCTTTCGATATGCCAGAGACAGCTTGATAAAGATTAGCGGCGATGGAAAGCGATATTCCATAGATTCAGAGAAGGTAAATGTACTGGAAGCATTGGTAGATGAAGTGATTCATTTTTCGGATTTTGATTATCGATGTGAACAGATGAAAGAGTGGGCTGAACTTTATCATGGTCAGTCGGAGGAGACAGAAGACTGGATGAAACACTATTACGACCTAAAGGCGCTAAATGAGAAACAGCAGATGAGACTATATCGTGAGAAGCAGGAGTTTCGCAAAGATACTGCGAAGACTATTACTGGTATTAGTGAAAAAGTTATGGCTCTTGCGAATAACTGCGATGAGAGACTTCAGCAGTTGGAACAGCGAGATTTTATGGCTAAGGGTCTACCTTTTATAGAGCGGGTAAAAATTTTCTTCCAAATGAAGCTTGGGCTGATACCAATAAACGAATATCGAAAGATGGAACTTGAGGTGTTTCGAGTCTCGGATGAGTTGAAGGAAATACAGAAACGATTTGGAGGTGAAGATTAATGGAAGCATTACAGTTTTTAACCCGTGGCACAAAGCTAACCAACTATTCCGTGATTCCGAATGATCTTCACGGAGGCGAGCTTAGTAGCACTGCTACAATTTTATATTTTAACCTTCTCAATCGTTCCAATCTATCCATCACTAATGGCAAGGCGGATGAAGTCGGAAGAATTTATATCAACTACAAACTTGAGGATTTGGCTGAGGAAATGGGTAAGAGCCTGACCACAATAAAAGAAAATATGAGAGAGCTTGTGGATGCAGGCTTGATTAAAAAGAAGCGTATGACAAAGGGGCGAGCAAACATGATTTATGTCAAAGTTCCGGAGACTAACATCATCGGAAAATCGCCCGTAGTATGTACGGAAAAACGACCGTATAAGGGCAGAAAACTGCCTCTACATGGGGCGAAAAACTTGCCAATAATAAACAAGAAACAATAACATCTTATAAATATGAGGAGGACACGTTTTAATGATGAATGCATTTTGGAATAGAGAAAATATACCGGATAGCTATGTTGCAGAAGATGGTTTATTTCATTGTTCCCTTTGTGGTGGTCCCTTGGAGGTAAGGCTTCCTGAATACAACGAGTTTTTTAAATCTGATAAGCGTCCAAGCACTTGTAAATGTCGTGAAGAGGAAATCATACATGAGCGTGAGGAACATGCCAGACGGGAGCATATGGAGCTTGTGGAGCGAAATAAAGGGATTTGCTTTACGGATTGTCAGATGTGGGATTGGACATTTGAAAACGATGATGGGACGGTGCCTCAGATGGCTATGGCAAAGCGTTATGTAGAGAATTGGGAGAAGGTTAGGCAGGAACATATTGGACTGCTTCTATGGGGCAATTTGGGCTCAGGAAAGACCTATATGGCGGCTGCCATAACCAGGTGTTAATCTGAAGCAATTGCTAATTTGAAGCTGAGATTTACAATTATTGATTGAGAAAAACATAATGATTTGGAGGGATATTTATGACTGGTGTTTATTATCAAAATCTCATCTGTCGTGTACTAGATGAATCAACAACTGACAGTTGTGGTATAGCAGTAAATGAGATCATTGTGCTGTTATTGTTGCAGAGGAAATAACAGGACGCTTCATGAATGTAATAAATCTATTTAATGGAGCAATTCCTCTTATTGCATTACAAGTATCAGCATATAAAGTTGGAAATGATGTTTCTCTTGCTTTTACTAGAGTAATAGATAGAATCACACTTGGAACAGATGAAGAAGATGAGTACGAAGTTACTGATCGAAAGTATTGGGAAAATCGAAGTACTAAAAAAATAATGGGAGTAGTAGATAAGATTTTCACTGATCTTGAGAATTATACATCTGGTTATGAACTCAAATATAATAAATTTTATGTTGGTTTAGCAAAAGATGGAATTGCAAAAAACTTCATATCTTTTATGCCAAAGAAATCATTTTTGTATATGATTTTTAAAACAAATGAAAATCAGGAGTTATCTCAGAAACTTGAAGATGCAGAACTTGATGTAACATATGAAGGTAGATGGAAACAATATAGAGTAAAGCTTCAAGGATATGATGAGTATAAAAAACATGAAGAACTTATTAGAAAGTGCGTAGAAGCAGCAATGGATTATTTTAATATTTCAGAGTATTAAAAGAAATGTTTTGCAAGTAAGCCTAAAACTTACTTGCTTTTTAAATAAAAAAATTACGCTATTCCTACATATAATAAACAAACAAATGATTTTTATTGCTATCATTATGATATAATAAACATCAGGTGATACATATGAAGATATATTTAAATCTAAATAGTTTTTCTGCAATTCTATATTGTAGTACGCTTATTCCAACATCCATACCACCATTGACCTATGATGAATGGTATGAAGTAGAAAAGAAGATAGAAGAACATAATCTAAATGATGTCAGTCGTTTAATGGGGATGAACGAAATGACATTAACGAATGTAGTAGGACTAGATGCCTATCTTTCATTAAAGATTATTGCAAGAGCAACCTTGATGGCAGAAATGTTCTATGCGCTCTATCGATTAGAACAAGAGGGAATACAGGTGACAACCAAGTATGAAGATAACTATCCAAAAAGTCTACTAAAACTAAAGAAACGTATGCCTCCTGTATTATTCTATGCTGGAGATTTATCTTTAATTAAAGAAGATAATGTTTCCATAGTAGGTCCACAGACTTCAAGCAAGAAATTAAAGAGAATGGTCAAGATGGCTGTTTTGAAGCTTGCTAGAGAAAGACGTACTCTTATAAGTGGAGATATCAAAGGTGTAGATCAGTATGCCTTAAAACAGATGCTTTCTAGTGGAGGCAATGTAGTAGGGGTATTATCTGATCATCTTATTGATAAAATAAAAGAGTATAAACGATATATATCTAAAGGAAAGCTCTGTCTTATTAGTGCCATTGATCCTTATGCCTTCTTTGATGTCACTAATGCTTTAGATCGTAATATTTATGTATGTGGTCTTTCATCTTGTCAGATCATTGCGGCTGTTCTTATTAATAGTGGTGCTGTATGGTTTACAGCCATACAGAACTTGCATTATAATTGGACAAGACAGCTGGTCATGGAAGTTCCTGAATATAATGGAAATCTTCGTCTTGAAGAGATGGGGGCTATTCCTATTAGCCGCGATGATCTTCAATCACCATTATCTATTGATGAAATCATAGAAAAAAACAATGTCTATGGAGAAGATGAACAGCCACAGATAGATCAGATGTCAATTTTTGAATTTATTGGAGAAAAGAATGGATAAAAATTTTAAACATTACCCTATAACTTATGGTATGATTCTATTATGTATGGCGGTCTATATTGTCACAACATTATTGTATGGTCCAGAAATGGATGCCACTCAAGCATTGAATATGGGTGCTTTTAATGGTATCGCTGTAGATATGTACGGTGAGTATTGGCGATTGTTGACGGCTAACTTTCTACATTTTGGATTGGTTCACATTTTTGTAAACTGTTATTCACTCTATAATGTAGGACTCATTTCTGAAGAAATCTTTGGAAAAAGAGATTATGCAATCATCTGTCTTGCAAGTGCTATTTCTACAAACTTGATTCCACTAGCTATGTATATGTACAACGGCTTTGAAGCTTCTGTTGTATCAGCAGGAATCAGTGGTGTCATCTTTGGAATCATCGGTTCATTATTGGCACTTGTGTATGTCAGAAGAGATTTAACAGATATCTTTAAGCCACTATTTATCAATGTAGCTTTTATGATACTAATATCTGTCATTGTACCAAACATATCATTGAGCGGGCACATGTCAGGGCTTGCTGGAGGATTCTTTAGTGCATTGCTCATATTGAAATATCGAATGAAAAAGAAGAATCAGTTATTGAATTAAGGAGATTAAAATGAGACAAACGAAAGTAAGAAAAGCAGTTATACCTGCAGCCGGTTTAGGAACAAGATTTTTACCTGCCACTAAGGCATTACCAAAGGAAATGCTGCCAATTGTAGATATTCCTACAATTCAGTATATTATCCAGGAAGCAGTAGATAGCGGCATTGAAGAAATTCTTGTTATCACTAATAGCAACAAGCATGCTATGGAAAACCATTTCGACGTTAACTATGAACTAGAAGAACGTCTAAAAGCATCAGGAAAAACTGAACAGGTCAAGATGGTTAGAGATATTGCCAATATGGCCAATATCTATTACATTCGTCAGAAGGAACCTAAAGGTTTAGGTCACGCAATCATGTGTGCAAATGACTTCATCGGAGATGAACCATTTGCGGTATTGCTTGGTGATGACGTTGTCATCAATAAGGAAGGGCAGCCTGCTTTAAAGCAGCTTATTGATGCTTATCAGGAAACTAAGTCTTCAGTAGTAGGGGTACAGACTGTACCAAAGGAAACTGTTAACAAGTATGGTATTATTGCACCATCACGTTCACATCCTGCTAAGGGACGTCTAGTTAAGTTATCAGATATGGTAGAAAAACCAAAAATAGATAAGGCACCAAGTCAGATGGCTATCTTAGGTCGTTATGTATTAACACCAGAAATCTTTGATTTCCTTGAAACACAGGGCAAAGGTGCTGGAGGAGAAATCCAGCTTACTGATGCAATCAAGAGATTGATGGATCGTCAGGCTGTTTATGCTTATGATTTTGAAGGTAACAGATATGATGTAGGGGATAAATTTGGATTCATCAAGGCGACAGTAGATTTCGCTCTTGATCGTCCAGAATTACATGATGCTGTTGCAAAATATATTAAAGAAAAGGCTGAAAAGTTATAATGAGTCTAAAAGAAAAAGTTCGAGAGTATCAAAAGAGAAGGGAAGCTAAAAAGTATTTTCGTTCACAAAATCAGTATGTCATTCATGGTAAAGATCTGCCTAAGTATATTGCTGCTATTGTTGTAGCATCAATTGTCATTGGGGGAATTGCGGCTTATATTGAAAGAGCACTTCCAATTGTACCAATGGTACTTTACCTTATAATTGGTATTGCGATCGCTGAAATTCTGTATCGTGTATCTGGCATGAAATCCAAGGAAATGGGTATCCTTGCAGTTATAGCCTGTATTCTTTGTTATATTGTAAAAGGCATTGTCACATTGCTTCTAGCAGGAGTGATGATCACTCTTTCAAATGTGTTATCAGTGCTATTTAACAATAGTCTTATAGGATACTTGTTCATGTTTGCAGGATGCTACTTTGCCTATATGAGATCTGTTGATTAGGGTGAAACAATGAATATCGCTGTTGTAAACTTAGGAAGAAGTCACCAGATCAAAACATTAGCTGATGACATGGCAAGACAGGCACGTACCTATATGCGAGAAGCTGCTGATTTTTCAAGCACTGAACATGCTGATCTATTACTCGTTGGATTTGATACACGCTTTTTCAATAAAAAAAGAGAAAGAGAAGTCTTCTCTTTCTTATCACGATTAAATCGAGAACACATTAACAATGTTGCTTTATTTTCAGTATACAGTCATTCCAACAAAATGATGAAACATGTCGTTTCCTACTGTCAAAAGCAAGATCTCCCATTACTTAGAGATCTCTACAGCGTACAGGTCTCTTTCTCCAAAGAACTGCCTCCGTCAGTTCTTCAGGGAGGAAGAGTGTACGTTGATGATATGGTCAATATTGTTAATAATTACTATTAAAAAAGATTGTCAAAAAGACAATCTTTTTTGTTATTCGATTACCATTGCATTAGGAATAGGTGCTGTAGGATTTTCTTTGTTGAAATGATCATAGTAAAGAACACCATCAAAATGATCCATTTCATGCTGAATACAGATGGCAGTAAAGCCTCTTGCTACAATCTTGACATCTTTTTTAGTTAAGGCATCATAAGCTTTTAATGTAATCTTGGCATGTCTTGGGACAAGTCCTGATTTATCTTCAGGAACAGAAAGACATCCTTCACCATGTCTTAAGTAAGCTTCTTTTTCTGTATAAGAGATAACCTTAGGATTTACAAGAACCCACTGGTCAATATTCTTTACATTACCTTCACTATCCACATTTGGAATATAGATAGCACACATTCTTTTAAGCTGTCCTACCTGAACGGCTGCAAGGCCAACACCTGGTCTTAAATCATATTTTTCTGCGATTTCTTCATCCTGTGAATTTTTAAGATATTCAAACATATCTAATGCTAGTTTTTCATCTTCTTCACTTAAAGGGACTTTAACTTCCTTAGAAATTTCCCTGATTAATGGATGAATGTCATCGATTATATCTTTCATAGTAATCATGTTTTTATCACCTCGCACGCATTATATCAAATATCCTTATTTGTTGCTAGTCAAATGAAACTGAAGTATTTTATTTTGATGTAGAATCATGTATAATATTTTTAATATTGGGAGGTTTCTATGTACGATTATCCTTTATTGGAAGAATGGACAACACAGGAAATCTGTGATGTCATTGCATTATATAACGCAGTTGAAAAAGCATATGAAGGTGGTATTAAACGTGATCAGTTTATGAAAGCCTATCGTCGTTTTACTGAAATTGTAGACTCCAAGTCTTTACAAAAACAGTTGGATCGCGCTTTTATGAAAGCATCTTCGTATTCAATCTATAAAGTATTTAAAGCGTCGCAAGAAGGGAATGATATGATTTGTCTTTAAGTGAAAATGTAAAAAGCATACTTCGTATCTTTAAGCGTTCAGGCGTTGACAAGAGTCTCTACTTTGCGACTTTTCTATTGGCCATATTTGGCATCTATATGATTGCGGATGCTTCAGTAGGAAGCACCATCCGTTTAGGACCAAAGTTTGTTTTTGTGAATCTTTTTAAACAGCTGGTATTTGTTTCCATTGGTGCTGTCGCATTATTTGTGGCGGCTAAAGGGATGAATAAAAAACTAGGAATGAACAATCTTAATAAATGTAAACTTTATTATGGGATTGCTTTAATCGCACTTTTTGCCTGTAGACTATGGAATATCAATGGGTCACATGCCTGGATTGTGCTTGGTCCAGTGACCATTCAGCCGGCTGAATTCATGAAGATTATACTTGTCTTTGTATTAGCCTATACACTTGGAGAATTACCAAAAAGATATAAAATAAGCAAGTACATTAGTCCAAGAAAACGTCGTGAACTCTTAAGAATCAAAAAGAGAGATTGCTTATATTGGCCAGTGGGCATGGTACTTGGTGCAACTGCCACTATCATTGTGATTCAGAAAGACTTTGGGTCAGCAGCCATCTTGCTTGCGATGTGTTTCGTTGTCTTTTTATGTGCGCCAGATCCATACTATCGTCCTTATAAGAAAATGGCGATTATGGCTGCGGCTGTTGGGGTTGTAGTAGTAGCTGTTGGTTCAACTTTTATCTTTAGATCACATCAGCTTCAACGTATTGTCACTTGGAAAGATCCATTAAATGAGAAGTACATCTATTCTAAAGCTATGCAGGTCATCAATGGTCTCATTGCTTTTACTAACGGTGGACTTATCGGACGTGGTGCTGGAAATTCCGTTATGAAATTCGGTTATATCCCAGAAGCACAAAACGACTATATTTCAGCTATTGTCGCTGAAGAATTTGGATTCTTTGGTATATTGATTATTATTGTTTTATATTGTTATATTATCTTCAAGTTATTTAACTATGCACAAAAAATCAAGAATGATAAATATAAGCTTATCCTTATCGGAATCGCAAGTTATTTCTTTATGCACATGATTGTAAACTTAGGTGGTGTATCAGGATACATTCCAATGACCGGTGTGCCACTTCTTCTGATCAGTGCCGGAGGAACATCTACAGTTGTCGCGATGTATTCAATAGGGGCTGCTCAGCGAGTGATTTCTATCTACAATAAAGATAAGCTAAAAAGAGAGGCGGAAGAATCATTATGATCTACGAACTAGTCGCCGATTTTGTATCCTCACTCAAAGATGAAGATATCTATAAAACATATATTGAAGCACGACAGCGTGTTGTATCTCACGAGACTTTATCTCGTGAGATACGCACGCTTGAACGCTATCGTGATGAAAAAGAAGCGCTTTCTCAATACGGAGAATATGCCAATACAAAAGAATTGGATGAAAAGATTTCAAAGCAAAGATTGCTGATAGATTCTTATGAAGAAATGAGAGAGTATCGTAAAGCTCTTTTAGATTTAAATAATTATCTAGATGAACTAAACAGTATTATCTTTGCTAATATTTCTGATGAACTAGTACTAGGAAGGATGGGAAAAATCTATGCGCGTCATCGCCGGTAAATATCGCAGCAGACAGCTTAAGAGCGTAAAGTCTGATTTAACAAGACCAACTACCGATAAGAATAAAGAAAATCTATTTAATATGATAGGTCCTTACTTTGATGGAGGCGTAGTCCTTGACCTCTTCGGTGGAAGCGGTGGACTTGGCATTGAAGCCATGAGTCGAGGAATGGATGAACTCTATAGTGTCGATAAGCAGTACAAGGCTTTTGCGGTAATCAAGGAGAATGTCAATATGCTTAAGATTGACAATGCTCACGTCTTAAAGATGGATTATCGTAAAGCATTAATGAAGTTCAACGATGAACAGGTTCACTTTGATCTTGTTCTCCTTGATCCACCTTATGCGATGAAGATCAATAAGGATATCATTGAAACACTAGCTAAACAAGGAAACCTCAATGATGGTTGTACTATTGTCATTGAAGATCTAAAAGAAGAAAGAATAGAGGTCGAAGCACCTTTTGTATTAAAAAAAGAAAAAGATTTTGGGATTACTATAATGCAGATACTTGAATACAGGGGGAACTAGTTATGCGAAAAGCTGTCTATGCAGGCACGTTTGATCCCATTACAAATGGGCATCTTGATATCATTGAACGCTCTTTGTCGTTATTTGATGAAATCCATGTCGTAATATTCTATAATCCTTATAAGAAAACAGCGTTTTCTTTAGAAGAGAGATTAGAGATGATAAGACAAGCTACAAGTCATTTAAAAGGCGTTGTAGTTGATTCAAGTGACGATCTAGCCGTAGAATATGCACGTAAGATTGGTGCAAGTGCACTAGTTAGAGGACTAAGAGCGACTCAGGATTATCAATATGAATCACAGTTGGCTTATACCAACCAGTATTTAGCAGAAGATATTGAAACAGTCTTTCTTATGACAAGACTATCTCAGATGTTTATATCATCATCTTCAGTTAAAGAAATTGCATCACACAAAGGTGATGTATCGGCACTCGTACCTGCCTATGTCAACGAGAAAATAGTAAATAAGTATGGAAAGTAGGAAAGAAGAAATGAATTATCAGGGAAAGATGACAATTTCGTCTCACAAGGAACTGACAAAAGATGTATTTGAAATGGTTGTAGAAGGGGACGCAGCTAAATATATCAAGGAGCCAGGCCAGTTTGTGAATATTAAGATTACAGATGATATGACACCTTATTTAAGAAGACCAATGAGCATCTGTGATTATGATGAACATTCAATCAAGATGATCTACAAGGTTGTAGGAGAAGGCACTAAGCTCATGTCAAAAAAACAGGTCGGAGACCAGATGGATTTCTTAACTGGATTAGGACATGGATTTATTGATTATGAGGCTAAAGAAGCCATTGTCATTGGCGGAGGACTTGGAGTTCCACCAATGTACAATCTTGTCAAGAAATTAAAAGAAGAAGGCGTAAAAGTCAGTGCCGTATTTGGCTTTGGGAAAGAGTCAGATATGTTCTATATCAAAGAATTTGAAGCACTATGTCCAGTCTATGTTGCAACTATGGATGGCAGCTATGGCGTAAAGGGCACAGTGATTGATGCGATTAAAGAAAACAATCTTTCTTTTGATAAATACTATGCCTGTGGACCAGTACCAATGCTTAATGCCTTAGTGAAAGCTTATCCAGACAATGGCTATCTTTCATTTGAAGCAAGAATGGGCTGCGGTTTTGGTGCCTGCATGGGATGTTCTATGAAAGTAAAAGGCGCTTCCTACAAGCGCGTATGTGTAGAAGGTCCAGTGTTTAAATCAGAGGAGGTTATTGTCAATGGCTAAGTTACATGTTACATTACCAGGGTTGGATATGAAAAACCCTGTCATTCCAGCGAGTGGAACATTTGGATTCGGATATGAGTTCACTAAATTTTATGATATTAATGTATTAGGTTCTATCGCTACTAAAGGAACAACATTTACAGAACGCTATGGCAATCCTCTACCAAGAATTGCGGAAGGACCTGCCGGTATGCTTAATGCGATCGGTCTACAGAACCCTGGTGTTCACGCTGTTGTCAATGAAGAATTTGATAAGCTTTCCCATGTCTTCAATGGAAAAGTATTAGCCAATATGGGCGGACACAGCTTAGAAGAATATATTGAAACAGCTAAAGTACTTTCACAAAGTGACATTGTCGGTGCCTTGGAATTAAATATTTCATGTCCAAATGTCAAAGAAGGCGGTATGCAGTTTGGAACAGATCCAGAACTTGCAGCTAAAGTCACTCGTGAAGTCAAGAAGGTTTCTTCAAAACCAGTCTATGTCAAGCTTTCTCCAAATGTCACTGATATAGTCGCTATCGCTAAAGCCGTAGAAGCAGCTGGCGCTGATGGAATCTCTATGGTCAATACTTTATTAGGTATGCGCTTTGACATTAAGACTGGTGCACCTATTATTAAAAATAAAACAGGGGGCTACTCTGGCCCTGCCATCTTCCCAGTAGCCTTGAGAATGGTTTATCAGGTTTCTCAGGCCGTCAATATTCCTGTCATCGGAATGGGAGGTATTTCATCTGGAAAAGATGCTATTGAAATGATGATTGCTGGTGCAAGCGCCGTAGAAGTAGGATGTGCCAACCTCGTAGATCCTTATGCTTGTCCTAAAATCATTGAAGAAATGGAATCCATTCTTGATGAAATGGGAATCGAAGATGTCAACGACATCGTCGGTAAATCACATCAATTTTAACAAGAGTGCAACGCACTCTTGTTTTCACTAAAACGAAAGGATGATACATATGAATTTGGATAATCTATTAAATCCTAAACAAAAAGAAGCAGCCACATACCTTGATGGACACTTGCGTATTATCGCTGGTGCAGGATCAGGGAAGACGAGAGTTGTTACATATAGAATTGCTTATCTAATTGAAGAAATAGGAGTCAACCCACGTAATATCTTAGCCATCACATTTACCAATAAGGCGGCTAATGAGATGAAAGAAAGAGTAGAAAAGATACTTGGTGCTTCCGCATTTGGAGCAACTATCTGTACTATTCATTCTTTATGTGTAAGAGTTCTCCGTCAGCATGCTTCTTTATTAGGTTATCCACATAATTTCATCATCATGGATGAAGAAGATCAGAAAGCACTTATTAAAAAGCTATTTAAAGAAAAAGAAATATCAAGTAAGTCATTAACAGTAAAATCAATGATCAATTATATTTCATCATATAAGATTGCGATGATTTCTCCAGATCGTGCATTGAAGATGTCTTCAATACCAATTGAAAAAACCAAAGCAGAAATCTATCAGCTATATGAAGACTATAACAAATCACATGCCATGATGGACTTTGATGATCTTCTTCTTAATACCTTAAGACTCTTCCAGGATAATGAAGATGTCGTAGAAAAATGGTCAAGACGATACCAGTTTGTACATGTAGACGAATTTCAGGATGTTGGTGAAATAGAATATCAGCTTATCCATTACTTTGGAAAACAATCCACAGTCTGTGTTGTAGGTGATCCTGATCAGACAATCTATTCATTTAGAGGAAGTGATGTCAACTTCATCCTTAACTTTGATAAAGACTATGAAAATGTAAAGACGGTTATATTAGATCAGAACTATCGTTCTACTAAGACCATCTTGGAGATCTCCAACAATCTTATTAGAAAGAATAAGAACAGACTGGAAAAAGATCTTTTTACTGAAGGAGAAGATGGCAACAAGGTTGTTCATTATGTTGGTAAAGATGAAGCATCAGAAACACATTTTATTACCAATACGATATTGGATTTAGTCAATAAGGGAGAAGCCGAATACCGTGATTTCTGTATTCTTTATCGTGCTAACTACCTTTCTCGTCCTATTGAACAAGATCTCATTAACAAGAATATGCCTTACAAGATCTTTGGAGGACTTAAGTTCTTTAGCCGTAAGGAAGTCAAGGATGCCTTAAGCTATCTTAGACTGGTGGTTTCCAATGATGATCTGTCTTTTGAACGTGTTGTCAATGTGCCAAGCCGTGGCGTGGGTGCTAAGACATTAGAAAAGATTCAGATGTGTGCTATTGATAATCATTTAAGCAACTATGAAGCATTGTGCTTCTACAGCGATGCTATTGGAATTGGCGGTAAGGCAAAGAAGGAATTAAAAAACTTTGTACAAGCTATTGAAAAGGCAAGAGCATCAATCAAGTCAGTTGAAGAGATGTATGATGATCTTATGAAAGATACCGGCTATCTGGATATGTTAAAGAATAACAATGAAGAAAGCCGTATTGACAACTTGATGGAATTAAAGAATTCCATCGCTACCTATATGAGAGAGCATCCTGAGAATGCGACTTTAGAGGAATATCTTCAGGATATTGCTTTATATACAACACAAGATGATGCCACATTAGAAAACTATATTTCCTTGATGAGTATTCATATGGCCAAGGGTCTTGAATTTGACTATGTCTTTGTGACAGGCATGTCAGAAAACATTTTCCCATCTATTCGTTCTATTGAAGAAGAAGGGGATGATGGTATTGAAGAAGAAAGAAGACTTGCCTATGTAGCCTTTACTAGAGCTAAGAAGAGACTGTATTTAACGGATAGTCAAGGATATAGCTTTGTCTCTCAATCACCAAAGATGACTTCTCGTTTTATTAATGAAGTAGGAAGAGATTTTGTGGAACATGTCGGAACACCTTCTTGCTTTAAGACGGAAAACTACATTAAAGTAGGAGAAACACCAGAAGAGATGATAGGTGATAATGAAGTGGGAGAATGGAAGAATGGCGATCTTGTAGAACATTCGGTATTTGGTAAAGGGGTTGTCATTGGTGTTCATGAGCGTACTGTTGATATTGCTTTTAATGTGCCCCATGGCATCAAGACTTTGATGTCTAATCATAAAGCCTTAAAGAGACTCGTTAGCTAGGGGAAGAATGAGGTTTTAATGTAAATGATTATTTGTTATAATACAACAGGAATGGTGAAGAAAAATGACAATTGAGAGACTTAATGAACTTAAGGAACTACTAAATAAATACAATTATGAATACTATGTTCAAGATCAGCCGACTGTCAGTGACCAGGAATATGATACATTGATGGATGAGCTGATCCATATTGAACAAGCCCATCCTGAATGGCAGACACCTGATTCTCCTAGTCAAAGAATCGGGGGACAGGTGTTAGATGGTTTTCGTAAGATTACGCATACAAGACCAATGATGTCATTAGGAGATATCTTTAATGAAGAAGAAGTGATGGACTTTGATCGACGTATTACACAGACAATTCTAAATCCTGAGTATATTGCAGAACTGAAGCTTGATGGCTTATCAGTATCTTTAGTCTATGATGAAGGCTATCTGCAGTACGCTGCGACAAGAGGGGATGGAACAATTGGGGAAGATATCACCCATAACGTCAAAACCATCAAGTCCATTCCATTAAAAATCAATTTTGATGGACCGTTAGAAGTACGCGGAGAAATCATCATGCCACGTGCTTCTCTTAATAAACTTAATGAAGCCAGACGTAAGGATGGCCTTCAGGAATTTGCGAACTGCCGTAATGCGGCCGCAGGAAGTGTTCGTCAGCTTGATTCGCGTGTAGCAGCATCAAGGGGATTGGATGCTTATCTTTATCATGTACCTGAACCTGCACAGATTGGTGCGCATACTCATGAGGAGTGCCTATTAAAAATGAAAGAGCTTGGCTTTAAGGTCAACCCTCATATCATTAAGGCGAAGACGATCACTGAAGTATGGGATTTCATCAATCAGGCAGCAGAGATGAGAGATTCGCTTCCTTACGATATTGATGGAATCGTCATTAAAGTCAACGATCTTGCATCACAAGAGCGTTTAGGCTTTACAGCCAAGGTACCAAAATGGGCTATTGCCTATAAGTTCCCGGCTGAAGAAGTGATTACGAAATTGAAAGATATTGTCTTTACAATCGGTCGTACAGGACAGATTACACCAAATGCGGTATTGAATCCGGTACGTGTTGCTGGTTCATTAGTGCAAAGAGCGACTTTGCATAATGAAGATAATATCAAGAAGAAAGATATTCGCATCGGTGATGATGTCATCATCAGAAAAGCAGGAGATGTTATTCCTGAAGTTGTGCGTTCTTTAAAAGAAAGACGTACTGGCAGTGAACGTCCTTTTGAGATGATTAAGGTGTGTCCGACTTGTGGTGAACCTTTATCAAGAAAAGAAAATGAAGCTGCTTACTACTGTCTAAATGAAGCATGTGATTCTAAGGTTATTGAGAAGATCATTCATTTTGCATCACGTGATGCCATGAATATTGATGGCTTAGGAGATCGTATTATTGAACAGTTCTATTCTTTAGGATTAATTTCTTCTATTGAAGATATTTATCATTTAAAAGAACATGAACAAGAAATCATCGATATCGAAGGATTTGGAAGAAAATCCATGGATAATATGATTGAAGCCATTGAGAAAAGCAAAGAAAACTCTTTAGAAAAGCTTCTCTTTGGTCTTGGCATTCGTGGTATTGGTGCAAAGATGGCAGATACATTAGCAAAAGAGTTCAAGACACTAGATCAGCTTCTTGATGCGTCTTATGCAAAACTTACATCCATCAGGGATGTAGGAGATACCATCTGTGAAAATCTTGCTAACTATAAACGCAATCCTAAGAATATGGAAACCATTGCCCATCTTAAAGAGTTAGGTCTTAATATGACTTACTTGAAGGAAGTGGCAAGCGTTGATAATCCATTCAGCGGATTGACAATTGTCGTTACAGGTACACTTGAGCATATGAAACGTAAAGAAATCAAAGATTATCTAAGCGCACATAATGCTAATGTGACAGGTAGTGTTTCAAAGAAGACAGACCTTGTCATTGTGGGAAAAGATCCTGGCAGCAAGTATGACAAAGCCATGTCTCTTAACATTCGTATTATGAATGAAGAAGAGTTCTTGGAGGTAGCAGATCTATGATGAAAAAAACTTTAAGTGCAGTTGTTGCACTATGTATATTGACAGGATGTGGAGGGTCTTCAAAGGCACCTACATCCAAAGGGTCAACAGCTTCCACTGAATCTTTTACAGGTGATTATTACAATATGATCAATACTGGAAGAGGTACAAACAGTGAAAACTTTTACTTGGAATTTAGCAATACGAAAGATCTAGTCACAATTGGATCAGGACTACAGATTCTTTCTACTTCACACTATTCAACATCTTCTTATTATTTAGCTGAAGGAAGACAGCTCAACAATAATGACTTGTCTCAGCTCTTAAAAAGAGACGGGGCTAATGTGAAGAAGGAAGATAAGCAGTATAACTATACTTTACAGGTAGAACATGGAAATACTCTTGATGGTGTTAAAGATCCAATTATGGTAGACAATTTAACAGAACAGGATTACTACAAGAAATCCGGTACAAAGTATGAATTGTCAGGATTATCTTTTGCGATCATTATTGATCCAAGAACAGAAGATAATAAGAAGCTAGACAAGAAAATGAGTGATGCGACAATCAAATCATTTTCTAATACAGCCATCAAGAAACTCTATGAGTATATTCAAAAGAAGAAAAAAAGCTTGAAAGATATTCCTTGTTTAATTACAATTTATCAGGCTAATGATAATGAAAAATCAGAAATCAACGGAAATTATATCTATCAGGCTTACTGCAGTGATGGCAAAGTAGGTGGCATGAGCAGAGTTGTTCATGAAAACGTGACATTTACTAGCAGTCGTGCTAAAGCACTAGATCCTACAACTTATGCAGATTTCTCTACTATTAAAGATGTAGTCAAGAAATCTTCTACTGAAGCAGCAGGACTAGTAGGAGAAGCGCAGTATATCAATAAGACAATTCAGTCCATGAAGATTACTGCCCATTTCAATATTAAGACGTATACAGAATTGCTTTATATTACATCAGTGCTCGCTGATCATATTGGCAATAAGTTTACTTCTGATTTTACGGTTAAATGTCTTGTCTATTCACAAGATAAACTGATGGCCGTTATTATTAAGAACAAGGGTGAAAGTGCCCATACAACAATTATTGAACAGTAGGAGGAGCATAATGGAAGAAGAAATGTTAAAAGAACTTGGTCGTAAGACTATGTTCAATATTACCGATGAAGAAATGCCTGCGCTACGTGAAGAATACCATGTCTTCATGAACCATGTTAAAGCGTTGGATGCAATAGATACAGAAGGAGTTGCCCCATTGGCATTCCCTTATGAAATAGAAACAACTTTCCTTAGAGAAGATGAACCTGTACAGATGATTTCAAGAGAAGATGCACTTAAGAACTGTAAGGATGTACAGGCTATGCAAATCAAAGTTCCAAAGGTGGTAGGATAAATGGTCACTTATTCAATTGAAGAATTACATGAATTATTAAAAAACAAGAAAATTGATATCCATGAATATTATGAAGAACTCATGAAAGAAGCAGAAGTTCAGCAGGAACGTCTTAATGCTTTTGTCACAATCACAAAAGATGAAGCAATGAAGAACCTTGATGAATTTGATGAAAATGATCTTCTTTCAGGTATTCCTTATGTATTAAAGGATAACTACAATACAAAAGGCATTAAGACAACTGCATCAAGTCGTATGCTAGAAGATTATGTACCAGTATATAATGCATTCGCAGTAGATCAGCTTTCTAAACATGGAGTACATCTAGTAGGGAAAGCATCAATGGATGAATTAGCAATGGGTGGTACAAACAAGTCCGCATTGACTGGACCTGTCTATAATCCATGGGATGTACGCCGTATTGCTGGTGGATCATCAGGAGGAAGCGCTGCCTTAGTAGCATCTGGTCTTGTACCATTTGCGACAGGAAGCGATACTGGGGATTCAATTAGAAAACCTGCAGGATACTGTGGTATCGTTGGATTTAAGCCATCTTGGGGACGTATTTCTCGTTATGGTGTTATCCCTTATGCTTCATCATTAGATCATATGGGAATGTTCACAAGAAACGTAAGAGATGCCGCTATTGTACTTGAAGCTATGGCTGGTAGAGATGATCGTGATATGACATCATCATTCAAGGAAGTTCCACATTATATTGAACATTTAACTAGTGATATCAAAAATGTAAAAATTGGTGTCTTAAGATCAGTTTCTGATGAAATCAGAAATGAAGAAATCAAAGAAAACTTTGAAATGGTTGTTAATACATTCAAGAAGCTAGGTGCAACAGTCGAAGATGTAACTATGGATAAGACATTATTAAGAACAATCTTACCTTCTTATACAATCATTGCTAACTCAGAAGCAACATCAAACCACTCTTGTCTAGATGGTATCCGTTATGGTAATAGACAAGAAGGAGAAACACCTGATGATGTTATGATCAACTCAAGAACAAATGGATTTGGTGCACATATCAAAAGACGTTTCATTCTTGGTAACTTAGCATTAGCGACAGAAAATCAGGAAAAGATGTTCAGAAAAGCACAGAAGGTAAGAAGAATTATCGTAGAAGAACTTAATAAAATCTATGATGACTAC
The DNA here is from genome assembly GCF_017934775.1 of Kandleria sp. NCBI lineage: Bacteria > Bacillati > Bacillota > Erysipelotrichia > Erysipelotrichales > Coprobacillaceae > Kandleria > Kandleria sp. The sequence continues at coordinate 18,333 of NZ_JAGBIX010000022.1, forward strand.
GATATCATTCTTACACCAAACTGTGGTAGCATTGCACCATTGGTAGATGAAGCCAACGATGATCGTTTAAGCGATGAATACTTAATTCTAGAAAACCATTTAGCATTAGGTAACTTTGCTGGTACACCATCATTATCATTACCTTCAGGTTTTGTAGATGGTATGCCAATCGCAGTTAACGTAATGGGACGTTTATTTGAAGAACAGACTGTATTAAATACAGCATATGCATTAGAAGAAGAATTAGGATTAAAGAATCAGTTTAAAAGGGAGGGTTAAGAGATGAATTTTGAACAAGTTATTGGATTAGAAGTCCATTGTGAGTTAAAGACAAAATCTAAAATGTTCTCTGGCGCTCCTGTAACATTCGGTGAAGCACCAAATACAATGGTCAATGAAATTGATATGGGTATGACTGGTACAATGCCAGCTCTTAATAAAAGAGGTGTAGAATACGCCCTAAGAGTATGTCATGCATTACATATGGACATTGACGAACTATTATGTTTTGATCGTAAGAACTACTATTATGCCGATCTACCAAAAGGATTCCAGATCACACAGGATAAAAGACCAATTGGTAGAAATGGTTATCTTATGATTGAAGTCAACGGTAAAGAAAAGAAGATTGAAATTGAACGTCTTCATATGGAAGAAGATACAGCTAAACAGCTACATCTTTCAAAATACACTTTACTTGACTACAACCGTGCAGGTATCCCACTAATCGAAATTGTAACAAAACCATGTATTCGTTCAGGTGCTGAAGCAGCTGCTTATCTTGAAGCATTAAGACAGATCTTCCTTTATACAGAAGTATCAGATGCTAAACTTGAAGAAGGTTCAATGCGTTGTGATGTCAACGTATCAATTCGTCCTTACGGTAGTGAAACTTTCGGTACAAGAACAGAAATCAAGAACTTGAACTCTATTTCCAATGTACAGAAAGCTTTGGAATATGAATCATTAAGACAAGAAAAAGTATTGCTTTCTGGTGGAGAAGTCATCCAGCAGACAATGCGTTATGATGAATTAAACAAGGAAACAGTACCAATGCGTTCTAAAGGGGATGCGGTTGACTACAAGTACTATACTGAACCAAATATCCTTCCAGTACGTATCAGTCATGAATGGGTAGAAGAAATCAAAGCTAATCTACCAATGATGGCAAGAGAAAGAGTAAAGAAATACGTAGAAGAATATGATATTCCTACTGTAGATGCTAAAATTCTTGTTTCTACAAAAACTGAATCAGAATATTTCAATGAAGTAATCAAGTATACAAACAATTATAAAGCAGCTTCTAACTGGTTAATTGGAGATGTACAGGCATACTTGAATGCGGAAGGTCATTCATATGATGACATCACATTAAATCCTGAATATCTTGCAAAATTAATCAACTTCATCGATGAATCAGTTATTTCATCTAAACAGGCTAAAAAAGTCTTTGAAATCATGATGAAAGAAAACAAAGATCCAGAAGTGATCGTTGAAGAAAAAGGCATGAAACAGATTTCTGATGAAGCTACTCTTGTAGCCTTAATTAATGAAGTACTCGACAACAATCCTAAATCAATTCAGGATTATGCGAACGGTAAAGATCATGCTATTAAATATCTAGTTGGTCAGGTTATGAAAGCTACAAAAGGGCAGGCCAACCCTCGCAAAACAAATGAATTGCTTTCTAGCATGTTAAAAGAAAGAATAAACTAAGCTATACAAAACAATATATTTTTGATAGAATATTGTTAATAGTAGGTGATAAAAAATGGCGCAAAAACACTTTAGTTTTGATAATGATGAATCTTCTATAGGTAGAAGATCATCATCACCAAAAAGACAGACAAAAGTAAATCAAAGTAAATTTACTTTTACTGAAGGTGAAAAAAGAAGAGTCAACAGAAGACCAGTAAATAAAAAATCTAAAGGTAAATTCAAACTTAAAAAATGGCAGATTGCTTTAATTGTACTCGCTGTCCTTGCAATAGGAGGAGGAACACTTCTATTTGTGGCAGGTAGAGATGATGGACCAGTCTATGGAGATAGATGTAAAGGAATCTTAAGTCTTTCTACTTCTGTATTAAGAGAAACTGAAACAGAAATGAAGAACAAACATTCTAGCATTGAAAACATCAATATTTCTATTCAATGTAAAGAATTGAGATTCGATATCAAGTTTGCATCTGGCACAAAAGCTGCAACTGCAGAAAAGATTGTCAAAGAAGCAGTTAAGCTTGTCGATCAAAAAGCAGGAAAGAACAGCTACAGCGGTTCTTCTTATAGTGAATTGTTTAACTACTCTAATAAAGTAAGACAGTTTGAAGCATACATCTATATGACATGTGATGGAAATAGTGATTTCCCAATCTATGGTACTAAGCTTGCTGGTAAAGATAGTTTTAGTTTCACTTATGCATCCATCAAAGATGAAAGTACTTATAAGAAAGCAAAGAAGTAAAAGCGAGCTAAACACTCGCTTTTTTTGAGGGAATATTATGAAAAAGAAAGATCGTTTTATAGGTAAATGTGTAGATTATACACACGATTGTCTTGGTGTTGTAAAACATGAAGGCACAGCCGTATTTGTAAAAAATCTTATTCTTGATGAAGAAGCAGAAATAGAAATCATTAAGGTATTAAAGAACTACTGTGTAGGTAGAGTAGTTAAGCATATCAAGGCATCTGAGCATAGAGAAGAACCAGTATGTGAAGTCTATAAGCAATGCGGTGGATGCCAATTGATGCATATGAGTCAATTAGGACAGAAAATCTTTAAGACACAGCGTGTCAAAGAAACACTTCATAAGATTGGTCATTGTGATGTAGAAGTTCTTGATACAATCATGGATGATGTTCCTTATCATTACCGTAATAAAGTACAAGTCCCATTTGGCATGAAAGACAACAGAATTGTCAGTGGATTCTATAAAGCGCGTACCAACGATATTATCAATCAGGATCACTGTCATATTCAGAATACTTTTTCTAATGAAGTTACACTTAGAGCAAAACAGCTTTTTGAAGAATATCATATTCTACCTTATGATAAACAATCACATAAAGGAATCATCAAGCATGTCTTAACAAGATATGGTACGCATACTAATGAGGGAATGGTTGTCTTTATTACTTACAAGAAGAAAGTCAAACATCTTTCTCATATTGCTTCTATTCTTGCTAGTGAGTTTCCTGAAATCAAATCAGTTATTCAAAATGTCAATGAAAGACATGACAATGTGATCTTAGGAGATGAAGAAATTCTTCTTTATGGAAAAGATGTCATCGAAGATACTTTATTAGATAAACGCTATCACATCAGCATGAAATCTTTCTATCAGATCAATCCAAGACAAGTAGAAAAGCTTTATACGAAAGCCATTGAATTTGCTGACTTCAAGGGTGATGAAACTGTCATTGATGCATACTGTGGCATTGGGACTATCGGTTTATCTTTAGCTAATCATGTCAAGCAGGTCTACGGTGTAGAAGTCGTACCTGACGCTATCAAGAACGCTAAAGAGAATGCTAAAAGAAATCATGTCTCTAATATTGAATTCACTTGTCAGGATGCAGGAGAGTTCATGTTAAAGTGTGCTAATGAACATAAGACTATCGATGTAGTCATGGTTGACCCACCACGTAAAGGATGTTCAGAACTCTTCCTAGATCAGATGATGACACTTTCTCCTGAAAAGATTGTCTATATCTCATGCAATGTGGCAACCCAGGCAAGAGATGTTGCATATCTACAAGAACATGGCTATCAGGCAGTCATTGCTCAACCTGTGGATATGTTCCCACAGACTAATCATGTGGAATCAGTAGTCTTGATGTCTCGAGTCGGGGCGAAGCAATAGAACTATTGTCAGGAAATGGAGGAAATGATATGACAAAAACGCTTGCAATAATCGGTGGTGGGATTTCCGGACTTACGGCTGGGATATATGCCTTGCAAGCCGGATACGACACAACCATATATGAAAAAAATTCCATGGTCGGGGGTGAATGCACCGGTTGGAACAGGCAAGGTTACCATATTGATAACTGTGTACACTTTCTTGTGGGGTGTAACGAGGAAGATCCACTGAATAAGATATGGAAAAATACCGGTGTTTTATCCGATGAGATCAAATTGTATCGAGAACCATATTTCTACTGCATGGAGATGAATGGGAAAAAGATTCATTTATGGCGTGATATCGAAAAAGCGCGAAACGAACTATTTAGTATTGCGCCGGAAGATAAAAAAGAGCTTGCCCTGTTTTTTCAATGTGTAAAAGGGTGCGAATGCATACAGCCGCCATACGAAATATCTCCTGCGCACATGAATCCGTTTCAATACATGAAAATGGGCATGAGTATGAAAAATGCCGCTAAAGCAAATAAGGAATACGGGAAACAGGCCATGTCCGAGTTTGTTTCAAGGTTCAAAAACCCGTATATTAAAGCATTATTCGGAAATTTTTTTAACAATAATTTTTCTGCCCTTACATTTGTGACTTCATATGCATTTTATACCAGCAACACTGCCGCGATACCTGAGGGTGGCTCGACAGGCATGGTATCACGAATGATACAGCGGTTTACGAATCTCGGGGGCAGGATAAATTATTCTTCAGAGGTAAAGGAAGTCGTAATAGACCGTGGTCATATCCGTGCTTTTAAATTAAAAAATGGAAAAGATATAAATGCAGACAATTATATCTGGGCTGCAGATCCATATCCTTTGTTTCGTGATATGATCGGAATGCAGTTCATGGATCCGAACCTGAAATATATGTATGATAATCCTGCAGGGTATGAGGCCAACACCGGGTATCAGGCCGCTTTCGGAATAACAACAAATGAAAAGCTTGAATTGCCGGAAGGTTCAGTAATTTTCCCGTGTGAGGAATATATTATTGCAAAAAAAAGACATTCATTCTGCGGAATGAGATTATATGACTGCGACGAAGGCCTTTTTCCCGTTAATAAAAGAGTGATCCAATGCAATATCCTTCAGAATGCTGACGATTTTGATTATTGGGCAGAGCTTTATAATGACAAAGCTGTATATGAAAGTGAGAAAATGAGAATTGCAGAAGAACTCAAAGAAAGGCTCGAAATGCAATACCCTCAGCTCGCGAATAAATTAGTTTTACTTAGTACATATTCGCCGGTCACCTTCAACAAATGGTGCAATGCATATAAAGGTGGATATATGAGCTTTAATGTGCTTAAGGGATTTAAGAGCAAATATGTGAAAAATACAATTGAAGGAATAGATAATCTCTTTCTTGCAGGTCAATGGCTTCAAAATAGCGGCGGATTGCCAATTGCTGCAGCAGAAGGAAAATTTGCGATATCAGCTTTGATAAAGGCAGGACGATGATTGAGATGGTAAATCGGGAGCAGGATTATGACGCGATTTAAGCGAATCATGAGAGAATATTTTTGTAACTTCCCACTTGATATGTTTAGTCAGAGCCTTTGGAATATGAGCAATTTAGCCGTAGCCATGACATTCATAATGATGTCTCAACCCACATTGAATCTATTGTATTATTAACTAAGAAATAGAAGGGATTCCAGTTGGAATCCTTTTTTACATGTTAACAATTATAGATAACGATGCAACAGAATGATATACTAATGAAAAAATAGGCTTATTTGCTATTGTTAACATGCGTTGCTTGAGGCAACGCACACTATAAGACTAGAATGATGGAGAAAGGAGGTTTTCAATATGTTAAATGAAAACATTAAAACAATAAGAAAATCCAAAGGACTTTCGCAGGAAGAGTTTGCGATTAAATTAAATGTCGTAAGACAGACAGTATCAAAATGGGAAAGAGGATTATCAGTTCCTGATTCTGACATGCTTATTACTATATCTGATGTTCTTGAGACACCAGTGAGTGTGCTTTTAGGAGAAAAGGTGAGTGAAACAAAACCAGATGATTTAAAAGTCATCTCTGAAAGATTGGAAGCTATTAATCTTCAGTTGGCTCGCAGAAAAACTTTAAAAAGAAAAATCTTGCATTACTCATTTATAGGATTAGCTGTCTTAATATTATTAACATTTCTGATTATTGTAATAGTAGGCAGTCCCTATTTAACATGGGATTACAGTGATCCAGAAACAGCTGTCATGGGAACTTTTATTCATGCTTTTGAATTTGTCTTTGTGAGACTTTCACCTTTTTTGCTTATTGGATCAATTGCAGGTGCTATATTAACAAGAAAACAATAAGAGGGATATCTGAAGATATCCCCTTTATTATTAAATAATGTTATGATAATAGATGTATAGTATAGGAATAATAAGAGGTGGAAACAATGAAAAAATGGAGTATAGGCATAATGGTGATTATGCTTATTTTTGCTTTATGTATTTATAAAATTCACAGTTCACATCCTGTATCTGCAAGATCACAAGTCGATATCTGGGATGAGTGGGAACAATCACATGGCATTAATGTGTTAAAGACTTCTAAGAATGGATATAATGTCATTTGGGCGAGTGCACAAAAGACAAGTGAGAATGGAGACTGGACACATGACGTCTATGGGATGATTTATAGAAACGGTCATACTATAAAAAAGACACTTATATCAGCACATGAAGCACAGGAACCCTCTAGTGCTTCGCAATGTGCTGATGGACATATCTTAGTGACATTTGAAGATGGCAATGCGGTAGGAGATTATGGTGTCATGCAGCGATATGCGATCTTTGATAAAAATCTTAACAATGTTGTATCTTATGATCCTTATAAAACAATTATAAAAAATGGAGGACATTCTGGACATGTCACAAGTGTAAGCAATACATTTGTAGTCGTCTGTGATGAAGGATGGATCAATAAAGATGGTATTCTTAATCATGGAACTGGAAAAGAGATCTATATTACCATAATGAATTCAGTTGGAAACAATAAAAAGACATTTAAAATAGCGAATACATCAAGTCGCTACGATTGGCCACTTGTAGCGGGATCAAAGAATAAAGCTTTTATTTTATAAAGTTCCTGACAGAAAACCCACGTGCCTTTAGGCCGTGGGATGAATGGCGGTTAGAATATATATTTTACTAGAATAAAATATCAGTAAAATATATGGTATAATATACATACAGGAAATCCTATTTCCGAGTCTTTAGAAAGGAGAAAGCTGTATGCATCTTACCGTAAAACAACAAGTAAAGCGTCTTTCAAAGGAAGATTACAGAACCATAAGAGAACTGTGCCATATAGCAAAGAATCTTGCCAATGAAGCCATTTACAATGTAAGACAGTATTACTTTTCTGAGGGCGAGTTTTTAAAATACGAAAAGAATTACACTCTTTTAAAGAACAGCCCTAACTACA
>NZ_JAGBIX010000023.1:0-37101 GCF_017934775.1 Kandleria sp.
AAAATGATTCATGGGTATACTCCTTTGTGGTTGTTTTGTTTGCAGAAATCATTCTACAAGGAATATACCTTTTTTGTCTATTGAATAACGTCAGATAAAATTCGACAAAACGAATTTACACAAAAAATTTTACACTATGTTACACTATTTTTCTTTATATACATCTATAAAATATATATAATTGAAATAAAGAGAGGAAAAGATTATGAATAAGAAAGTAAAACACATTGTAGTAATATTTTCGATTGGATTAGTAGTATTAATAGCTTTTGTATTCTACAAGGCACTTCAAGATCCATCTCAAGGTAGGGATATAGAGTACAATGAAATAGGAATTGAAAATTATGAACAGTTTTGGAAAATCGATTTACCTAGTGTAAAGGATCATATCTTTTCGTTGAGTGCCCATGATACAAAATATAGTGTTTATGAACTTAGTGATAAAGCTGATTTTAGTCAGTTTAAAAAGGGAACTACAGCGAATGAAATACGTAATGCATTAGAAGAATATACTTCATCTCGTTATAAAAACAATCAAATACCAAAAGATGCAACGGGTTATTATTTGATCAAAGAAAATGATGGAAATAAGATCTATGTACAATCTGATAAAAACAAGTTATATATACTTGAAATAAATATATAAAAAGGATATTCACAAAAAATGTGAATATCCTTTTTAAGTTCACATTTATTGATTAGAAATATTTTCTTTTCTATATTTAGCAGGTGTCGTATGAGTTTGTTTTTTAAAAGCACGAATAAAAGTTTCAGGATTCTCATATCCTAAAGAGTTTCCAATTTCACGTACTGACATTTGTGTATTGACAAGCATGTATTGAGCATTTCTAATGCGTATGATTCTTTTCCAATCTGAAAACCCCTGACCAGTATGGGATTTAATTAATCTAGAACAATAAGCAGTGGAGAACCCAAAATGATCCGCAATACCTTCTAAGGTTACATCAGCGACATGTTCTTGGATATAGCTCATTACTTTGAAATCATCATGTTTTTTTTCGTTATGGGAAGAATAAGAAGATTCCATAGTTTCAGCACCTTCTCTCATAATATAGGCAAATTGTGAAGTCAATAAACCAATTAAAATTTGATCAGAGTAGTCATCATGATAAAGTTGTTCCTTATAAAGATTCATCATTCTTTGTTGGTAGGCGATAAAATCTTCCTGTTTAGTATGAAAAATAACATATTTAATTTGTTGAGATTCATACATTCCTTCACTAAAGAATTCACTTAATAAATCATGTCCTTTCATCATAGGGGCAAACATGAAGTAGAATGTTTCTTTTTTTAAAAGAATATTAAAGATAATAGAAGAATCATCAAAAACTTCCATCGTATGGAATATGCCAGGAGCAATGAAAATGAAATCACCTTCTTTAAATTGTTTTCTCTCTAAACCGATATTTTGAACACAGGATCCTGAGAATACTGCAATGATTTCAAAAAAATCATGTTTATGTATAAATGCAGGGGTATATCGATTATGTTTGGTAATGAAGACATTTCTGTTTTTATCTTGAAAATAATCATTATCAGTCATTTCATAAGGAATGAATTCAGGAAAAAGATCAGGAACAATAAGATGTCTTTTTAATACATCTTCTTTATCAATTGAGGCTAGAAACGTCTTGAGTGATGAAGAAGATTTTTTTGCATTATAGAGCTCTTTGTAGAATTGTTCATCTTTATTAAGGTTAATCATAGGATTCATTGATTGATGTTTTTTCATATAGACCTCCTGTAAAAAAATATATCAAATATAATCATTTATTAAACTGATTATAAAGCAAAATATCAAAAAAAGTCAATTTATTAGTCAATTCTCCCAATATGAAGAAATAAAAGATAAATCTATAATGATAGTGAAAGGAAGGATGAATAGATGAAATCAGTATTTAATTTGTATAAGCAAAGACTTGGATATGGTCTAGGTGATTTTGCTTGTAATTTAATTTGGCAAGTTATCTCATTATATCTACTTTATTTTTATACAGATATAATGAAACTTGATGCCAAAGCAATCGCTGTTATGTTTATTGTTTGTCGTATTATTGATGCTATTACAGACGTACTTGTTGGTTATGCAATTGATAAGACAAGAACGCGATGGGGTAAAAGCAGACCTTGGTTCCTATTTGGAGCAGTTCCTTTTGCTTTATCAGCATTCTTGGCATTTAATGTTCCACAGATTGCTCCATCTGGAAAATTAGTATATGCATATGCAACTTATATTTTCTTATCATTTATGTATACCGTTGTAAATATTCCTCTTGCTTCAATATTACCAGCACTTACAGATGACATGAATGAAAGAACTGTATTGGCTACATGGAGAAAATTCTTCGCATTTTTAGGCTCAACTATTGTCTCAGCTACAGCACTTTCACTTGTTCATTTAGTAGGTAAAGGAAATGAAGCTTTAGGTTTTCGATTTGTAATGGGAATGTTTGGAATTATAGGATCAATATGTTTCTTCTTAACATTTGCATTAGTAAGAGAAACCAACCTACAAGAGCAGACAAAGAGTGTGTCTCTTAAAAAGACTGTTTCTTCTTTAGCACAAAATAAACCATGGAAAATATTTGCATTGAATATTTTATTTCAATGGACGGGATACTTTTTACAGTCAGCAGCATTGGTTTATTACTATAAGTACTATGTTAGATCTACATCAATGGCCTCTCTTGTTGCAACAATTATGACAATCGTACCAATGGTTGCAAACTTTACAGTTCCATTTTTAGCAAAAAAATTAGGAAAAAGAAACTTGTACGAACTATCTGCTTTTGTACAGTTGATTGGTCTATTGATTATCTTTATTGGACAGCTGCAAACATCTATTATCATTACTGGTGCTTTTATTTCAGCATTAGGATATGGGATTAAAGAAAGTATTTATTTCTCAATGCAAGCAGACCCAGTTGATTATGGAGAGTGGAAAACAGGAGTACAAGCTGCAGGAACATTGTCATCGTTAAATGGCTTCTTAGGAAAAGTAGCACAGGCATTAGCAGGAGGTATTTCAGGGTTATTACTATCTTGGGGTGCTTACAATAATGAAGCATTAGTACAAAATGCCAAAGCGCTTATCGCTATTAAGAGCATGTATATCTACATTCCAGCTTTATTGTTAGTGTTATCAATTATCACAATGTATTTTTATAGATTAGACAAGCAGTTCCCACAAATTCAAAAAGAACTCGCTCAAAGAAGAAAGGTGAAAACATATGAGTAAAAATAGTACAAAAAAATATATGCCACTCGTTGTAGCGGCAGGAATAGGTTCAATGTTAGGCTCTGGTATAATTATTGGACTTTCAGCAACAATTGCGGTATGGCAAAATGGATTAGGATTAACTGATGGACAGGTAGGTATCCTTTCAGGTGCTCTTACATTTGCTATTGCAGCAGGATCATTATTGGCAGGAACAATCACCAAAAAATTTGGATTAATTAAATCATTTAATACAATGAATCTCTTTTATTTAATTGGAACATTAATCTGTGTTATGTCAAATCAATTTATGGTACTTCTAGGCGGTCTTATTATTGCAGGCTTTGCGTCAGGTGCCGATCTTCCTATTAGTTTAACAGTAATATCTCATGATGCTCCTGATGAAAAAACATCAGCTGAATTAGTTGCCTCAACACAAGTATTCTGGCAGATTGGGGTATTAGGATCATATGCAATGGCATTTATTGTTTCAACAGTATCTGGTGCAACAGGTGCACGTATCGTCTTTGCATTATTGGCAGCTTTCGCTGCAATCGCATTCTTATGGAGAACACTCTCTCCTACATTTAGAACTTTCCATGAAGCAGGGAATGCTTACCGAGCTGCTGAGGGAGAAAAAGCAAATGAAGTATCTTTTACTACTTTATTTAAAGGAGAAAATTCATCACGTTTTATTAAATTCTTTGCCTGCATTATGATTTTCTACGTTTGTTGGAATTTATTAGCTAACACATTCGGACAATTTCAGACATATATTCTCGTTAAGGCAAATGCTTCTCAGTCATTAGCAACAGGAAGTGGAATTATTCTTAATATCGTAGGACTTATTTGCGGAATTATGTTTGCTAGTGCAGCAGGCAGTAAACATCGTAATAAATTCTTCTATGTTGGAATCTTTATTCAGGCCTTAGCAATGATTGGAATTGCTCTTGGTGGTGGTTCAATCTTTACAATTGTCGCAATGATTGCTTGTTATAATATTGGTAATCAGTTTGCCGGAGAATCAATCTATAAAGTTTGGACACAGGAATCATTCCCAGCATCCGCAAGAGCTTCTATGCAAGGTTTCATAAATGGTTTTTCAAGATTCTGCTGTGGACTATTTGCATTGATTACACCTTTCTTAGTTGCACCTTCACGCATTCAAGGAACAATGTATGGCTTTGCCGGAATTGTATTAATTAGTGCTGTCGCTGGTACTGTTATGATTGCTCTTCAAAAGAAATACGGCGTAGCTCAAATGAAGTAAAAGGAGAGAGATTATGGCATTTACATTTCAAATAAATAATGAACTTCAATTCAATCATGATGAAGAACTATTAAAAAAAGCAGAAGAGAGTTGTCCTGAAATAAAGAAAGAAACAAAAAAAGCTCTTCATCTTGTTAAACTAATACAAGATCAGACACAACTAGATGGTATTGGTACTTCCATTCTAGAAAAAGATATTGATCAACTATCAGACTATCATCTCAAAAGAGATGATAGTCTGATCCTAGATTTTGGTAATCATTATGTAGGATCATTTTCAGTAGACTTAGATCAAGTTGGATCTCCTATGGATGCACCATTATATATACGCCTAAAATTTGCTGAAATGCCATGTGAACTTAATGCAGAATCACAAGACTATGTTGGCTGGTTAAGTCGTTCATGGATACAGGAAGAATTTATACATATTGACGAATTACCATGTACACTAAAATTACCAAGAAGATACAGTTTCAGATATGTAGAAATAAAAGTCATTGATACATCTCCAAAATGGCAAGTAGTTATCAAGAATCCAACACTCATCACTGAAACATCAGCAGATTATAGTAGATTAGAACCACTTTCATTGGAAGATAAAACATTACAAAAAATATATGACGTTGGATTAAAAACATTAGCAGATTGCATGCAGGATGTTTTTGAAGATGGACCAAAGAGAGATCGACGCCTTTGGTTAGGTGACCTGCGTTTACAGGCATTAGCCAATTATTCAACATTTGATCAATGTGAACTAGTAAAACGCTGTCTTTATCTATTTGCCGGAATGACTGCAGAAAACAATAAAATATCCGCAAATGTTTTTGTAAAACCTAAACCGTTACCAGATGACACTTTCCTATATGAATACAGCCTCTTCTTTATCTCAACATTATATGATTACAATAAGGCACATCCTGAACTTGCATTTGTGAAAGAACTATACCCTATTGCCAAGAAACAAATGGATGTTACTTTAAAAATGTTTACAGAAGAAGGAAAATTTATTCCTGATGAAGACTATCCTGTCTTTGTAGATTGGTCAAATGCCTTTAATAAAGATACCGCAGGACATGCTGAAACAATCTACGTGTTAAAACAATTTATCTCTTTAAGTCATCTTGTAGAAGATGAAGATGCACATATTTACACAAAAGCATTAAATCAATTATCAAATTATGCTAAAGAACACCTATTTAATAAAGAAAAACACCTCTTTGTAACAGGTGAAAATGAATATAATATTGCATCACAAGTATGGATGGTACTCGCACATGTCATGGATGATGAAACAAACAAAAAAATAATGAATAACACAATTGAACAACTTTTCTCAATCAAGAATATTGCCACTCCATATATGTATCATCATATTGTAGAAGCATTATTCGAAGCTCATTTAGATAAAGAAGCAATCGCATTAATGAAAAAATATTGGGGAAAAATGATTGAACTAGGTGCAGATACATTCTGGGAAGCTTTTGATCCAGATCGTGTAAGTTATTCCCCTTACGGATCACCAATAGTTAATAGTTATTGTCATGCATGGAGCTGTACACCTGTTTATCTAATTAAAAAATATATTTTAAACAGTAAGTAACAATTACTGTGAAATAAAAAAGGATATTCACAAAAAGAGTGAATATCCTTTTTCTTATTCTAATAGATTCTTATTCTTCATATCCAAGAAAGAAATATGCATTAATGAACCAAGATGCATATAATCCAATGGACGATCAATTTTAATAAATTCTGGAAGATATTCTTCTGGAATATCTTCGCTGATAAGAGACTTTAACTCATTGATGTTAGGAATCATATCTGAATAAACCGCAATCACCGCAGGTGCAATAAATGCTATCATAGGAACGATGTAGCTCTTAGCTACAAGCATAGCTCCTTCTTCAGTCTTCACCATCTCTAATCCATTTTCATATTGTTTATGCATATACCTGATTTCACCTGCAAAACCATTCTTCCCGTAGATAAGGTGATCATTTAAAATAAATGCACTACCACCAACATTATTGCCTTTTCCTACATAATAAAGACCAATATCTTTATAATCTTTTAATGTCGCATGAATTCCAATAAGACATGCATTCGTATCATTAAGAAGATAGAAAGTCTTCTTATACTTGTTTTCAAGATAAGACTTAAAACCTTTCATCTTAAAATCATTATACGTATTTATAATAGAATCACCATCAGTCGTACCAGGTAGACTAATGCATATTCTCTCTATATCAGGATGCATATCAAAAACCTGATCTAATATCCCATTCAAATCAGAAAGACCCACATGACATAAGATCATATTTTCTTCATGTATCTCTTTATTATGATCATAAACACGATAACTGATCTTCGTATTCTTTAAATGTCTAATAAAACATATTGTAAGTACCTTGTTCAAATCAGATATATGTCTTTGAATAGTAAATAATGCTTTCTCTTCTTTCTCTTTCTTATGAGACAAAGTCTCATTGATAAGAGCTAAAGCTCCAATCGTATCATACCTTGCAAAGATCTGCGCTGGCAGCGCAATGATTTTTGCTTTTAACGTATTTTTTAGCTTAGGCAGCTGGTAGGATACTTGCGGAGCTAACATGATGAGATCGTAGTTATCTCCTTGGTATAATAAATCAGTTACAGGCAATGCTTCAAAGTGCATGTCTAAATGATTCTCTTTAGCACTCTCTTCTAACATAGAGGAAAACATACTTGTGGTTAAAGCACTAGAACAGCTTAACAGCACTTTAATAGTTTTGCTTTCCTCTATTTGTTGAAGGGTAGTGTTCATCTGAGAAAACAGATCTTCCGCGTGAAGAAAGTTCTGAAACTGAAAATGAAGATAGAATTCTACTTCTTCACTCTTAGTAGAAACAATCTGCATTTCAATAATATCATTATCATAAAAACCAATATGGCCATTGGCATTCTTGCTGTGAAAAGAAATGACATCATCATTTTTTTCAAGATGATAATTCTCTAACTGATAAGTAACCCACTTCTTAAAAATACTACAATGAATTGTTCTTAAAAACTCATTCATAGAAAACTCCTTCCTATTGATATAACGGTAAACCGCTAATAATGTGAAATAAAAAAGCTTTATTCAAGCTTTTTTATTAATCCTGTAAATCACTGAACGTATCTAATGCATCTTTTACTTCATTAGAAATAACACGTAAATATTCATATTCACATGTCTGATCTAATTCTAGAAGTTTTTCTAGCAATAATGATACGGAGGATAATTTCTGTAAAGCTTCTTCATAACGTTCTTCTCTGTTCACTAATATCCCTCCAAAATAGAAATAGTACACCTATATATATTATACAGTGAATATTTCTATTTTTCATCGATATTATATATTTTGTTTATGATGATAACGCTTTCGTTAAAAATAAATAAATGTGATAAAATAAAAACAGGAGGTGTTAGTGTGAAAAAAATAAGAGTAGTACAGTATGGTTGTGGCAAGATGGCTAAGTATATCTTGCGTTATCTTTATGAAAGCGGCTGTCAGATTGTCGGGGCTATCGATGTAAATCCAGAAATAATAGGAATGGATGTTGGAGAATTTGCCGGCCTTGATGTTAATCTTGGTGTAACTATCAGTAATAACGCTGATGAAGTATTAGATGAAACAGATCCTGATATCGCTGTAGTAACATTGTTTTCTCTTGTAGAAGATTGTTATGAACATTTTGAAAAATGTCTTCTTCGTGGTATCAATGTTATTACTACATGCGAAGAATCAACATATTCATGGACTACAAGTGCGAAGCTAACACATAAACTTGATGTGATTGCTAAAGAGAATGGCTGTACATTTGTAGGAGCAGGTATGGAAGATGTCTTCTGGGTAAACATGGTTGCTATGGTGGCAAGTGCCTGTCATAAGATTGAACGTATTGAAGGTGCGGTTTCTTATAATGTAGAAGATTATGGCTTAGCTCTTGCTAAAGCACATGGTGTAGGATTAGATGCAGATACGTTTGAAAAAGAAATTGCCCATCCTGAAACTATTGAACCATCTTATGTATGGAATTCTAATGAAGCATTAGCACAAAAACTTGGATGGACAATTGAATCTCAACAACAGGAATGTGTTCCTTATTTTGAAGATGAGGATGTTTTCTCAAAGACACTTGGAGAAACTATTCCAAAAGGAAAATGTGTTGGCATGGCTGCTGTTGTAACCACAAAAACAATGCAAGGACCAGTTATTGAAACAAGATGTATTGGAAAAGTCTACGGTGAAAATGATGGAGATATGTGTGACTGGAAGATCATCGGTGAACCAGATACAGAGTTCCATGTTGTAAAACCTGCAACAGTAGAACATACTTGTGCAACTATTGTTAATAGAATTCCAACTGTACTATATGCAGAACCTGGAGTTGTTACACTTGATGAACTTGAACCAATGGACTATCTTACTTATCCAATGGAATATTATCTATGAAAAAAAGCAGGGTGTCCTGCTTTTTTCATCTATCTTGAGTGATACAATTTTAAGAAATGATGTAGAATCGTAATGGTAGAGAACTTGTTTTAAAGATCATCAATCAATCTCAAACATCTTTAGAATTGAAGCTGGGAATCGAAATAAAGAGGCTTTCATTCAAGTTATTTTTTCCGTTGGTATGGAACCAGCGTTGGGTGATGTCATCCTGTGCAGTTTTACCCTAGTGGCAGAGTTGCCACCCTGTTATTTCAAACACCTTGTGGTGACATTGACCACTTTGGTGACAAAATTTCTGATAGTTTTGTTAGCTTTCGCCTTTATCTGAAGCATGATTGTCTGTCTCTTAAGGCACTTCTAACTGGATCTCTGCTGGAGATAGATGGTGCTTGGGAAAACTCCCTATAACAAAAGAAGACCGTATGAAAAAATGCGGTCTTTTATCTTTGGTATACACCCAAAGAGCTCACTTACTTGTTTTTTTGATAGCGTTTCTGAATCATTATGAAAAAGAATATGAAGAAAGACTAAAACTATACAATTAATCTTTTAACTATTAAAACAATGTATATTTATATCTTTTTTTTTGAATAACTATATTTTTGTTGTCTATTATGGATAGATACACTACAATTTGTTTATAAATTATAAGAAAGCCAACTATAAGAAATTCAAGTAAAAATTGAAGTTTTATTACAGGGATATGGAAAAAAGCATACTTCTGCTAATTTTTATAAATTAAAAACATATTGGTATCAAATAGATGGTTCTAAGGTAAAAATTGGTTGTAAAGCAACTTATGTGTTAAATAAGAATGGTAAGGCTAAAGTAGTTAAAAATCGAATTCATCAGTACCAGGATTATCTTCTTAAATCTAAATATTATCAAAATGGATTTTATTCTAAATTAGGTGCTTCAGTAGTGTCAGGAATAGGCGCTATAACAGTACTATGTTTAGATATTTTCGCAACAGCAGGATTAACCGCTTCAGCGAAGAAATTAATGGCTTCATTAGCTATGATTTCTTTGACTACTGCTAGTATTGCTATTGAAAATGCACATAAAATGTATCTTAACCATGCGAAAATGGTCGATCGCTATGATGAAATAAAGAGATATGGAGTAAAAAAATAATATGAAATTAAATAATAATATTGAATCTCGAATAATAAAAGTATTTATGCTTATCTTATTGACATTTTATGTTGTACTTCTTATTTTAGTTGGTTTTGGTTTTATAGAACCATTTATAACATTAAACATTGCCATCAATATTGGTATGATTGTTTTCCTATGGTCATTATGTAGAGTTATTTAGAATTATGAAAACAGATAAGTCTAATTATAGAGCCACATTATTTCCAGTAACCGCTTTTTTTGATCTGTGGGAAAGGCATGGGGATACAATAGTATCATACCGATACTTCAGAAAAAAAGTGATGAATCTCTCCGCCGAAAGTTGGATTCATCACTCGTCCTACGACAATATGATAATACTTCAATAAGACAAAAAATCAATACCACTGACGAGTCAAAATTCATTGATGACTTCAGAATAGAATACGGACCGGCAGAGATTCTCGCTCAGCTTCGCCTGAAGAAGAGCGAATTCACATGGCATATCCATTCATACGTATATAGACGCTACTGCTATGGTGAAGAGAGAATCATGCTGGAACTTGTAAGAGTCAAGCATATCAATGACGACGGAACATTCACGATGCGTACGGTCCTTCCGTCAAACGGATGTTCTTTTTTTGCACAGCAGGACTGGAATTTCCGGCTCGCATATGTCTCAAGTTTTTTATGAATCGAAAAAACAGACTGGAGGAAACAGCATGAAAAACTTTACTGTAAGCTTTGAAAGAAAGGACGGAGAGGGAAGATGCTACATCCAAGCGGAAAGCACAGAAGAGGAATGAGCAGCTAAAAACTATATCGTACTATTCAGTAAAAAAGACGGTTTGATGATTTGAACATAGTAAAAAAGATCAAGAATAAAAAAAGAATCTGTGAAGTTCATCTGACTCCACAAATTCTTTTTTTAATGACCACAATGATGACCGCAATGATGATTGGCATGCTGATGACAAGTTTTCCCATTAATCTGAGGAAGAGTACCAGCAATAAGCATAGCTACAGCTTCATCCGCATTTCCGCTTACTCCCGCATATAATTCAATACCCATTTCATGAAGAGCCTGAATGGCACATCCGCCAATACCACCACAAACAAGAGTATCTGCTTTAACATCTTGTAAGAAAGTCGCTAAGGCTCCATGACCTTGTCCATTTGTATTAACAATTGTTTCCTTAATGATTTGCCCATCTTCTACATCATACACTTTAAATTGTTCTGTATGACCAAAATGAGGGAAAATCATCCCGTTAATATAAGACACTGCAATTCTCATAAAATATCCTCCTAAAAAATTTGTTATTGTTTTCTTAATGAGTTAAAGTATAACACATAATCACGTGAATAATCATTATCTAAAAATACATAGTTGAAAGAATGAGAAATATTCAATCCCTTAATAGTAAAACATGCAAGTTCATCATCATTTCTTATTAATGGTTCATAAGCAAACGTGATCCCATTAATACGTTTTAATACATCAATAAGTAATGAAAAATGATTGATGGATGTTATTCTCTCAAATTCATTAATAGTATGATTATGTTCAATTAACATTCTTTCAAGAATATCTCTTGTCCCTGATCCTTCTTCTCTAATAAGAAGATGCTGATAGAAGATATCATTTAAGGAGATAACTTTATTGGCAAAAGGATGATCCTTATGACATACCCCAATAAAAGGTACATTTGCATATTCTATATGTTGATATTTGCTTTGATCAAAGAAACCTTCTACTAAGGCAAAATCAAGTAAACCTTTATCAATATAGCTAAGAAGTTTCTTGGTATTATCAATAGTGACAGAGATCTGATTATCTTTATTTAAAGCACACAGCGACACTTGATTCTTAATCACATATTCCCCAATTGTTTTCGTTGCCCCAATATGAAGAAACCTTTTATTGTTATGTGAAGATAAAGCTTGAATAAATTGAGATTCCTGATAAATAAGGTTTTCTACATAATGTTCAAGCATAGCAGCCTCTGTAGTCTTATGTAGCCTCTTCTTATCATATAAGAAGAGTTTGCATTGATAGACCTGTTCCAATTGTTTGATTTGATTTGACACAGCAGGCTGTGTCAAATGTAATGCTTCCGCCGTTTTGCGATAGTTCATAAGCTCACAGAGTTTTAGAAAGGTAATAAGTTTTTGATCGATCATACTGTTCTCCTTGATAAATAGATTTTATTAATTGATAAAAAGTAATAATTAGATTTTATGAGAATTGGTTGCTATAATCAAGCGGTATGAAAGAAAAGAGGGTAAATATGAGTTTTATTAAAGATAAAGGATTAGGGATCCTATTATGTTTTCTTATCGCATTACCATCTTGGTTATTAGGAAAACAATTTCCCATTGTAGGTGGGGCAGTCATTGCGATTCTTTTAGGAATGATCATTACATTGTTCTGGAACAATAAAGGAAAAGCACAATCAGGTATTCAGTTTACATCTAAATTTATTTTACAGTCTGCGGTTGTGCTATTAGGATTTGGAATGAATTTAAGTGTTATTTTACAAACGGGAAAAGAGTCATTACCCATTATTATTGGGACAATTTCTACGTCCCTTATCGTTGCGTGGATTCTTCATAAGATCATGCATATTCCTGGAAATATCTCAACTTTAATTGGGGTGGGTTCTTCTATTTGTGGTGGTTCTGCCATTGCGGCAACAGCCCCTGTTATTGATGCGGATGATCATGAAGTTGCACAAGCTATTTCTGTTATCTTTTTATTTAATGCGCTCGCTGCTTTATTCTTCCCAATCTTTGGGAAAATCATTGGCTTTAGCCATATTAGCGGACATGCGTTTGGAATCTTTGCAGGAACAGCTATTAATGATACATCATCAGTGACAGCTGCAGCTTCTACTTGGGATAGTATGTGGAAACTAGGAAGTCAGACATTGGATCAGGCGGTAACAGTGAAATTAACAAGAACATTAGCCATTATTCCAATTGTGCTAGGATTATCCGCAATCAGATCACATGATAAGAAAAACTTTACATTAAAAAAATCGTTACCTGTCTTTATTATTTATTTTATTATTGCTTCACTTATAACAACCATCGCATTACATTTTGGTATCTCTTCAAATATCTTTGCACCTTTTAAAGAATTAAGTAAATTCTTTATTATTATGGCGATGGCGGCCATCGGCCTTAATAGCAATGTGATCAAGCTTATAAAAACAGGAGGAAAACCCATTGTACTTGGTGGTATATGTTGGATGGCCATTACGATTGTAAGTCTTCTACTTCAACATATAACATATATCTGGTAAAAAAAGAAACGAGCAGAACATCTGCTCGTTTCCTTTTTAGGAAAATTTTTATGAAGGGATTGTAGCTCTTTACTTGCTACAAGGATAGTGTAGTAAATAAATGTGGGAATATTCCATATCAATTATGTGATATAATGTGATTATGGAAAAACTAATAACCAAAGAAAAACTTGAGGCATTATCGCATTCAAAATTCAGAAGTCAGTTCCATCTTAATCGCAATATGAAAAACTATGCAAAAGAAAAGGGAAGTGAACTCATCCAGCAGCATGCCTATGATTTTATTAATAAAAGATTAAGACCAGCACATATAGAAAATGATGGAAAACAGACACCTACAAGAAGGAACTCTCATCCTGTCTTTCTCGCTCAGCATGCTTGTGCTTGTTGCTGTAGAGGGTGTCTTGAAAAATGGCACCATATTCCAAAAGGAAGAGAACTTACTGATGAAGAAGTAGATGAAATAGTAAAACTCTTGATGATGTGGATCAATGCAGAATTAAAAAGACAAGATTCTAAGTGAATCTTGTCTTTTTATAACTGACTGATTTTTTCCTGTAAAGAAGTATATTCTTCCTTTGAAATCTTTCCTAATTCCAATAGCTTATCATCGATGGCATTAAGTACACAACGACGATCATCCATGTTATTGACGAAATCATAGCGATTGCCATTGATGACCATCTTTTCTGATGCATCATAGTCCTTGAACCAAGGTTCATAATGAGCAATTAGGTTTTCATAATATTCTTTAAGTTTAGGATCATGATCTACTTGTTCATAATCTCTGCCTCTCATCTTGATATGCTTGATGACAGTATCATAATCTACATCAATATGAATAAGAAGATCAGGTGCTTTCTTATGCGCAGCATAAGGAAGTTCTTCCATCATATTATCAAGAAGAGAATCATAGACATCAACTTCCTGACTTGTCGCTCTTCCCATTTCTGCATTCATATGGAAGAAAAGAGAATCTTCATAAATAGAACGATCAAGTACATTGTTGTCATGAGCCATAGCTTTTTTAATAGATGCAAATCTCTTATTTAAGAAATAAATCTGCAATAAGAATGCATAACGATCAGGATCTGCATAGAACAGTGGAAGAATAGGATTATCTTCTACAGGTTCATAAAAAGGTTCAGTCCCTAAGTGTTCTGATAAGATCTTTGTGAGTTGGGATTTTCCAGCTCCAATCATACCGGACATAATAATCATCACATAATCAACTCCCGTGCTTGATTACAATACATTATTATTAAAAAAAAATCCAGTAAAAAGATAAAATTTGTTGGCTTGCCAACTATTTTTTATGATTAGAAAAAAGCTTTAACTTAAAGCTATTTATAATATTGCATTAGAAAGCATATTGTTTGATATCATCAATGCTTTTTAGTATTGTAGAGTTATGAAAGGAGTGTTTATATGACAATATTAGACACATTAAAAAAGAGACGTACAATCTACCAATTAAATAAAAATATGCCTGTATCCGATGAAGAAGTGATTCAGGTTATCAATGATGTAACGGAGTTAACACCGGATGCATTTAATATGAAAAGCGCAAGGGTCATTGTCGCAATGAATGATAACCATGATGCATTATGGGATGTCATCTATGATGCATTTGAAGGAAAAGTAAGCAAAGAAAAGATCCAGACATTCAAGGATGGATATGGAACAGTACTTTACTTCATTGATGATCAGGTTGTAGAAAACCTACAGGAACAGTTTGCCCTTTACGCTGATAACTTCCCAGTTTGGGCTCAGCAAGCCAACGGTATGTTACAGTATGGAATCTGGAATGCCCTTGCAGATCTTAATGTTGGTGCCTCATTGCAACATTACAACCCAGTTATTGATAAGGCAGTAAAAGAAATGTTCAATGTCCCAGAACATTATCGCTTAATTGCTCAGATGCCATTTGGTGGTATTGTTCAGGAAGCAGAACCTAAAGAAAAAGAAGACATTACACAGCGTGTAAAAGTCTTCAATGGTTAATACTCTCACCTATATGGAAACGATGAAGCTGATCATTCATGATTGGCTTCATTTTTTTATACGCTTCATCACTTGTACAATGTCCTGTATAAAAAGTTGCTTTAGTCTTCTTTAATGCATAAGCAAGCTCTTCACATCCTTCAAGATCTTTTTTACTTCTTAGATGAAAACCACCAATTACTAGACGTGGATAATGGTGGAAGTGAGCATAGAACGCATTAATGATATGCATGATGCCATTATGAGCACATCCGGCAATAAGGATTTCTTCATCGATAATTAATGATTGTTCATGAAGAAAAGGATCAAGATGATGATCTTCTCCTTCATACATACCATCCTGTGGATAGGATAACTCTGAAAGAAGATATAAATGATCATTGATCTTCTTGCTAGAAGATAAGAAAGTCACACGTGAAGAAAGATCTAAAGTAGGATCGATGCCAATATATTTTTCATCATGATAATGTGGCAATAGAGCATCCTTTTGCATATAGATCTTTGCGTTCTTATTGATTTTTAAAAAGTCACTCAGTCCTCCTGTATGATCATAGTGTCCATGACTTATAATAAGAGTATCTACTTCTTCAATAGGAAGAGATAGTTTTCTGGCATTTTCTAGATATAGTGAAGAAGCACCGGTATCAAAGAGAATATTGGTGTTATGAGCTTGAATATAAAAGGATAGACCATGTTCATTCTTGAATGAAGAAGAAGGATGGTCATCCATCAATGTTGTGATTTTCATAAAAAAACTCCTTTTTGAAAGAATATCATGAAAAAAATGATAGGACAACTTCATTTTTGTTTGACAATAGAGTGACTATATGATAAAAAAGATGAAACAGTTTGTTAGTGGACAAAAAAAGACCAAAGATATTGTCTCTGGTCTAAAATTTTACAATTATTCAACTGTAAGATTTTTCTTTACTAAACGAATATGTAAATGGTCACCGTAATTGTTGATAAACATACCAACGATTACGATTGCACAGCCAATAATCTTGCGGATGGAGAACATGTGCAAGAATAGGGCATCAAATATCATACCACTAATGATCTGTGCAATAAATGTAATGAGTGTGAGCCTAACGGGAGAAATTCTATTCACTAAGATCGTCAGGAGAAAGACGTTTACAACGCTTAGAATTCCTCCAAGGAGAACTGCAGGCTGGCTCACAATAGGAGCTACCGTAATTTTTTGTTGATACATAAAAAGGCTAACTATAAATAAAGGAATACTTGTGAGGAGTCCTGTTAAATAGTTCATAAATGTGCTAAGAGTTGGGGTTGAGTACTTAGTTAAGTAGCCATTGACTTGTCTGCTTAATACAATGGAACATCCACTAAGTAAAGCACAAATTGCTTCTATCATAACATCATCACTCCTATTCCGCCTGCAACAATAACAAGGCCAACAAACTTTGCAAGAGTTAACTCCTGCTTAGTTACGCCAAGTAAACCATACTGCTCTAGGAAGATAGATGTACACATCTGTCCTAACAAAGATAGAGCAGTCATGGCCGCAGTTCCGATACTGCCAACGGCGATGACCTGGAACAGTGTCGTTGAGACACCGATGACTCCACCTAAATAGGCAAATTTGGGAGTCTCTTTATTAAACTTGATTGATTGACGAGTTGCCAACATAAACATAATGACAGTCATCAATCCAGATAAATGTATAATAACTGTTGAGAGATATGATCCAGTGATTGCTGATAGCTGACCATTGAATATACTCATCAATGAAACAATAGTTCCACAAAGGATCGCATATAAATAATTCATTTGTTCACCTCACGTTGTTGTATTATAGTGAGTTGCTTTAAAATGAAATAGGACATATGTCATATTCGAGGTATAAAAAATGCAAAATTATGAATATTTATTGAAGGACATCATGTCTCCCGATTATTATCAATATCTGGATTTGAGAGAAATCCCTAAGGGAGAGCATCTTCTTCTTCAGGGACAACAATTAACACAGGTGTACATTCTACTTAAGGGGAAGGTTCGTACGACTCATACTACTAGTAATGGTTCTACGCATCTTTATTCAATTTCAAGTCCGTTGACATTGATTGGAGAAGTAGAATTCATGAGCCGTCAGGATGTACAAAATGATGTCTTTGCCATGACTGATTGTGAATGTTATGTCATTGATGTCATCAGATACAGAGATTTATTCATGAAAGACCTCGTCTTTATGACATATATCTGTACTACTATTGCCAATCGTATTCATGGAACAACGCAGAACTTCTCTATTTCTGTTAATTTCCCAGTTGAAAACAGACTTGCATCTTATATGTTAGCTGTTGAACAAGGGGATATTGTAGAAGAGAACTTCGTGGAAGTAGCCCAGATGATTGGATGTAGCTATCGTCAACTACAAAGAGTTATTAAACACTTTATTTCTCTTGGCTATATTGAAAAAGTGAAGAGAAGCGTATATCACATTTTAGACAGATCAGCTTTAGAAGAGCTTGGGGAAGATCTGTATTTTACATAGGGGGATGTCTTATACGTTTAATAATAAAGTTCCTAGGTCTGATTTTGATACAGATCACTTGAATTTGTTATTGTGGGAAAGATTTACGATGCTTTCTCTTGTGAGAATGATTTGCTCATACATGATCCAATAGCTGATATTGGTTATTGCAAAAATGATAAGATGGTAGTTAATGAAGAATGTATCAAGTTGATTACTATGTCATATGTTTGATAGAAAGGAAGTAGCTGGTTTGAAATATGGAAACTGTTTAATTGATTTGCATCTTCATCTTGATGGATCTTTATCACCGGATATCATCAGAAAGCTAAGTCGACTTCAGAATGAAACCTGTACACTAAATGACCAAGAATTAGAAGAGCGACTTATGGTAAGTGAAGACTGTAAAAGCCTGGATGAATATTTAGAGAAATTTGAGTTTCCAGGATATTATCTTCAGACAAAAGAAACAATATCTGCAGCTGTTTCACTTCTGCTTGAAGAATTACATGAACAGGGGCTAATTTATGCAGAAATCCGTTTCGCTCCACAAAAACATAAAGAAAGAGGACTCACACAAGAAGAAGTCGTTCTTGCTGCAATAGAAGGCATGAAAAATGCCCCTATTCCCGCAAGCCTCATATTATGCTTAATGAGAGGGGACGATACATCCTCAGAGAACCTCGAAACAGTCCGATTGGCAGAAAAATATCTCCATAAAGGAGTAGCGGCCATCGACCTCGCTGGAGCAGAAGCCCTCTATAAGACACATCTCTATAAAACCTTCTTTGATTATGCTTCCTCGCATGAAATCCCATTTACTATTCATGCCGGAGAAGCAGACGGTGTCGAAAGTATCAGTTATGCGCTTCTCTTTGGCGCTAAGCGCTTAGGTCACGGTGTCCGTGCCTATGAAAGTGAAGCGCTCATGAAATCTATCAAAGAACAGAATGTGACATTGGAATTGTGTCCAACTAGTAATTTAAATACACAGATATTCACTGATTTAAAAGAATACCCACTACGTACGTTCCTATCCTTTGGTATTCCAGTTACAATCAACACTGATAATATGTCTGTGTCGCATACGACTTTACAAAAAGAATATGATAAGCTTATTGACATATTCCATCTTACTGATGAGGAAATAAAACAGCTTCTATTAAACAGTGTTCATGCATCCTTTGCATCACTGGAAGTAAAAGCCTTATTAGAAGACAAAATAAAAGACAGAATCGACTGATTCTGTCTTTTATTTTGAAAGAATATCTAAAACATGACGAGAAAAACCTAATAGTTCTGGACGTTCACATGTAGAATAGTGATATTCCATAAAGTATGTAAAAGAGTCATCATCCATATGATTGATCTCTTTTTTCATATATTCCGCAAAGCCATCTTGCGCAATCATTTTCTTTCTTTTTAATTGTAAGGCATCTTTTAGATGATTGATATCTTCAATGCGAACATATGAATAAAGCTCATTGCCTTTTGGTAGTACATGATAATTCTGATCGACATGATGATGTTCTACAGACTGTTTAATAAAGC
Source organism: Kandleria sp. (assembly GCF_017934775.1). Lineage (NCBI taxonomy): Bacteria > Bacillati > Bacillota > Erysipelotrichia > Erysipelotrichales > Coprobacillaceae > Kandleria > Kandleria sp. The sequence goes on from NZ_JAGBIX010000023.1 coordinate 19,457, forward strand.
CATCTCTAAAGCCATGCTGGATGATCGCATATTCATTCATGCAATAGCTGATCATGATATGTCCACCATCTTTTAATACACGCTTAGCTTCACTTAAAGCCTGACATTTTTCTTCAAAGCCCATTAAGTGATACATTGGTCCAAAAAGAAGAACTAAATCAAAGGTGCTATCTTCAAATCGAGATAGATCAATCGCATTTCCCTGATAAGCTTTAAGATGAGGGGCCTTGGATTGAATTCTACGTAAATTATGTTTTACGAGCTCAACGGCAGTTACATCGTATCCTTCCTGATAAAGAGGTACGCTATAAGCGCCAGTTCCAGCACCGATATCTAATATTTTTGTATCATCATTTAAATATTTGTGGATATAAGTCATGGCAGTAAGAAATTCTACCATGCCATGTCTTGTTGTTAATCGTTTGTCTTCATTGAATTTATTATAATACGCAGTAATTTTATCTATGTTCATTTGTAATACTCCTACACATTCTTGAGTATCTTAACATAGCCGCAGGAAAAAAAGAACGATTAATGAGATTTTTTTCCGTAGATGATAACTGAATCTTTTAATAGCCCCGGCAACATTAAATATCCTGGGACATCCTTGTAGTCATAGATGACATGAAGACCTAGCTCTTCAAATGAAGAAACATCTTCACAATGACCTTCAAAGGCAATATAGCCATTTTTCTTTAGGACACGTAATCCTTCTTTAATAATGTCAGTGCTATCTTTTTTAGAAGGGAAGAATGAGTAGACATAGTCAAAGGTTTCATCTTTAAATGGCAATGATGTCAATGGAGATGCAATTGCTTCTACACGTTTATTGACTTTGGCTTCTTTAAGATGAGAACGACATTCATCATTGATATCAACACTTTTAATAAGTGCACGCTTATTTTTTGCTAATAAGATGGACGTAAAACCTCTCTTGCATCCTAAATCAAGAACAGTACATTTCTTATCTTTGATTGATAATCTTTTCATTAATGATCTTGCCTTATGATCAAGAATGCTGTCGTTTTTGTATTCTAGCTTACGGTTACAGAATCTAAGGAATAGGGTGAATCCAAGCATAAGCAAGAATAATGAAAAAAGAATGACAGCGAGAACTGTGTTATGAATTGTTGCATCGTTTATATATTGTAAAAAGATAAAAGCAATTGTACTTAGATAGAGAATATTAAGAAACTTGTTTGAAAACCATCCTCCATATTTGTTTTCCATATGATCACCTCATTATTAGTATAGCGAAAACAAAATGTTTTTGCTACTGGTTATACTTTCATAAAATATGGCATTATCATTGAATACATCTTGTGATTCATTTATCATAAAAGAAAGGAGATAATGTTTATGAGTAATAATGTATCAGACACAATTAAATATGTAGGAGTCAATGATCACTCTATTGACTTATTTGAAGGACAATATCATGTGCCCCATGGTATGTGCTATAACTCGTATGTCATTATAGATGAAAAGATTGCTGTAATGGATACAGTGGATATTCGCTTTGGTCATGAATGGTTGGATCACATTTATAATGTGCTAGATGGAAGAAAACCTGATTATCTTATTATCCAGCATATGGAACCTGATCATTCAGCTAATATTGAGAATTTCTTGAATGTTTATCCTGATGTACAGGTAGTCGGCAATGTAAAGACCTTCACGATGATGGAACAGTTCTTTGGTGCAGGTTTTGCTAAAAACAGAGTTGTTGTTAAGAATATGGAAACTTTATCATTAGGAAGTCACGAATTGACATTCGTATTTGCGCCAATGGTTCATTGGCCAGAAGTCATGGTTACTTATGATGCAAAAGATAAGGTTTTATTCTCAGCTGATGGCTTTGGTAAATTTGGTGCATTGGATTATGAAGAAGACTGGGATGATGAAGCCCGTCGTTATTATATTGGTATTGTTGGTAAATATGGTATGCAGGTGCAAGCATTGCTTAAGAAAGCTGCTACATTAGATATTAAAACGATTGCCCCATTGCATGGTCCAGTTTTAAAAGAGCATCTTGAGCATTATATTGGACTTTATGACAAATGGTCGAGCTATGATATTGAAAAAGATGGAATTCTTGTCGCTTATACAAGTGTATATGGACATACAAAACAGGCAGTGGAAACATTGGTCAATGATTTAAAAGAAAGAAAATGTCCGGATGTAAAAGTCTATGATCTTGCAAGAAGTGATATGTCAGAAGCTGTAGCTGATGCATTTAGCTACGGTAAGGTTGTATTAGCTACTACGACATATAATGCGGATATGTATCCATTTATGAGAGAGTTTATTGATCATTTAACAGAAAGAAACTTCCAGAATCGTACAGTGGCCATGATTGAAAATGGCTCATGGGCGCCTATGGCTGCGAAATGTATGACAAAAGAACTTGAAGGATGCAAGAAGCTTAATATTCTTTCACCCATTACAATCAAGTCCGCAATGCATGAAGAAGAAAGAGAAGCTATTTCTCAATTAGCCGATACACTTTGTATGGATTACGTAGAAACAGCGCCAGATGCTCCACGTAAAAATGATATGACCGCATTATTTAGACTTGGTTATGGTTTATATGTCATTACTACCAATGATGGCAATAGAGACAATGGGTGTATTGTCAACACAGTAACACAGGTAGCTGAAAATCCTAATCGTTTAGCAGTATGTATCAATAAGAACAACTATACTGATCATATTGTTTCTAAGACAGGAAAACTGAATGTCAACTGTCTTTCAGAAGAAGCACCATTTAGTGTCTTTGAAAGATATGGCTTTAAATCAGGAAGAAGTGTGGATAAGTTTGAAGGTCTTTCGGTAAAAAGATCTGATAATGGTCTTGTGATCTTGCCACAGTATATTAATGCGATTATGTCTCTTCATGTAGAATCAAGTGTAGATTTAGGTACACATAATATGTACATCTGTACAATTGAAGAAGCACGTGTTGTATCAAATGCCAACACAATGACTTATACATATTATCAGAATAATGTAAAACCTAAACCAGAAACAGAAGGAAAGAAGGGTTGGGTCTGCACTGTATGCGGATATGTTTACGAAGGTGAAAACATCCCTGATGATTTCATTTGTCCATTATGTAAACATGGTGTCAGTGACTTTGAAAAGATCGAATAACTATGAAGAAAAATATATACATATTGATGGTTTTTTTCTCCTTATTAGCAGTCAATATTGTACCTGTCAATGCCTCCCTCAATGTGGAGGCATTGATGGCGAAAATGACGCTAAGAGAAAAAATCTCTCAGCTGATTATGATGGATTTTCGTACATGGGATAACCAGAACTTTACGACAATGAATGAGTCCGTAAAAAAATTAATTGAAAACAATGATTTTGGTGGCATCATTCTTTTTAAAGAAAATCTAGCAACAACTTCACAAATATACAAATTAACTAATGATATGCAATCAGCTGCGAAAAAAAGTAAAAACAAGATACCGCTCTTTATTGGAACGGACCAGGAAGGTGGTATCGTTCACCGTATTGGCAGTGGATGTGTAATGCCCGGCAATATGGCACTAGGAGCTACTCATAGTGAGTATGCAAAGAAAGCTGGAGAGCTTATCAGTGAAGAATTAGAAGCACTTGGCATCAATACAAACTTTGCACCATGTGTGGATGTGAACACTAATCCTAATAATCCTGTTATTGGATTACGAAGCTTTTCTGATCATCCTGAACTTGTCACAAAGCTTGGTGAAAAGATGATTGAGGGAATGCATAAGAATAATGTTTTAACCGCAATCAAGCATTATCCTGGTCATGGGGATACAGATACTGATTCTCATACAGGGTTGCCCGTTGTCAATAAAAGCAAGGAGACGTTGATGAAAAGTGATCTTCTTCCTTTTAAAAATCTTTCTTCAAAGACCGATATGATCATGAGTGCGCATATTACTTATCCACTTGTTGATGGAAGAAAGATTCAATCTAAAAAAGGCAGCATCTATTATCCTGCTACATTATCTTCAAAGATGATCAAGATCTTAAGAGATGAATTCAAATACAAGGGTGTCATTGTTACAGATGCCTTAAACATGGGGGCAATCGCTGATCATTTTTCACCAACAGAGGCAGCGACACATGCCTTGAACGCTGGTGTAGATTTATTATTGATGCCCGTAATCGTTCACGGTGATCAGGATATATCTGCTATTACAAGTTTATTGGATAATCTTGAAAAAGCAGTAAAAAAAGGAACAATCTCATCTAAAAGAATAGATGAAGCAGTAAAGAGAGTATTAACTTTAAAGAAGAAAAGAAATATCTTAGGTAAAAAGAATTCAAAAGATCCTACTAAGATTGTTGGAAGTGCTGCTCATCATCAATTAGAAGCAGAGATTGCCAATAGTGCCGTCACTGTTATTAAGAATAAGAAAGATGTACTGCCATTGACACACTGCAAGAAAATGCTTGTAGCACTCCCTTATAAAAATGAAAAACCAGCAGTAGAGCTGGCCATAAGAAGATTGAAACATGCTGATCTTCAAGTTGATTACATGCTTTATGGAGAAGATACAAGTGAAAAAGAAATCAGAAAGAAAGTAGGCTACTATGATAGTGTGCTATGCATTTCTGAAATCATTAATACGAAACATCTAAAGTCTTCTCATTATATGACAAGAGTACCTACACAGATGATGCAGGCAACAGCTTCTCAAAAGAAGACGGGGATTATCATGAGCATTGCCAATCCTAATGATGTAGCCCACTACAATGATGCAGATGCGATCATTGCGGTCTATGGCAATACGGGAATGGATCCTACTGAAAGTCTAATGCCTGAAAAAGCTTATGGTCCAAATATTGTATCAGGTGTGGAGACATTGTTTACTTATCAAGAAAAACTAGGAAGATTGCCTGTTAATATTTATCATTATGATGAAAACAAAGAAGCTTTTACAAATCAGATTGTCTATAAGAGAGGATATGGTCTCTCTTATAAAAAAGAAGTAGTGACTAAAAACAATCCTAAAAGACCTGTTATACTGTTTATCTTAATGGGAATAGCTGGTTTATTATTAATGGGAATATCCCTAATTATAAAAAGGAGAATCAAATGCCAATAATTGATGATTTAAAAACATTTGCCTCACAGGCAATGGATGAAATAGAAGACGCTGTTGAAGAAACAAAAATCAAGTCTCAGGCTAAAAGTATTTCCAAGGAAATAATGCGTAATTACGCAATAATTGGCAAATACTATTATGAAGCATTCAAGAATGGAGAAACTATTCCTGAAGAGCTGATCAATACCTTTAGATCCATTGATGAAGAACAGGAAGAACTCAAGAAAATAGAGGAGAAACTTAAACAGTTCTAGTATGCCAGCAAGCTATACACATCAATGTTTTGGAGATGATGTGCTTCCACATCTCTCTACAATGTTACAGGATCTAATCAAGTCCCATAAAGATTATTATGATCTAGGATTACAGGGACCTGATCTCTTCTTTTATTTTCATCCTACAAGACAGTCTATGGTAAAAGAATACGGATTGAAGCTTCATCAAGAAAGTGCTCATCCTTTCTTTGAAGAAAGGATAGCTTACTTGCATATGAATCAAGATGAAAGAGCTATTGCCTACATGTTAGGATTTATCAATCATTATTTATTAGATAGTGCCTTACATCCGCTCATCAATAAGACTGGCAGACATTTTGCTTGTGAAAGAGATTTTGATCATTTCTTTATTGAAGAAAGACAACCAAAAAATCCCAGTGTGGCAGATCGCTTTTCAAAAGGGGAGACATTATGTAAAATCCTTGGGACATTAATGCATATGGAACCTATCTTAATAAGAAAGTCTATTTCTTCATTTCAGTTCTATGGTGCGCTTCTTTACAATAAACATAAGCCAATCTTGCTTTTTTGCAGGAGTGTTCTTAGTGCTATGCGTCTTCAAAATGCGGATATGGTCATGATTGGAAATCATGACATTGATCTATCTCAAATTAAAGAAGGCTATTATGCCTGTATTGAAGAAGCAAGTCTTCAATTAGAAAATGTCTACTATGCTATTACACATGGAACAGAGCTTTCTTCACGCTTTATCACAAACTATTATGGAGAGAAAACCTAAGGTTTTCTCTTTTTTGTCATATTGAAGTGAAATATATAGAAAAATCAAAAAACATTGATAAATAGGAGTAAAATTAGTGATAAAATGAAAGAAGGAGTGATGCGTATGTTTAGTGAAGAAGCGACAATCTATTTCATTGATTTTAAGAAAGATACCTATCGTTTAATCCATGCAGATGATACGAAATTCTTGAATTACTATAAAAAAGAAGGAAGCTTTAAAGAAATCATCGAAGAAGAATATCAGCGATTATTAGAACAGTTTCACAATGAAGATTATCAATGTATATTTCATATACAAGAAGAACTTAAAAAGAATAAGACATTCACAGTACGTTTTCCTGTAGAAGGAAAAATGTGGAAAGACATTGTCTTTGTAAGAAATGATGATGAAGCTTCCCAGGCTTTTATGTATTTTATCAAGAAAGCAAAAAAAGCTGATGTTATCCAAAAAGCAATGGATGATCTTAAACAAGAAAGCGAAAGAAGAAGTCTTTATTATGAAGCTATCAGACAAGCATCAGTAGCCACGGTAGAGATAGATGTTACAACCGACACTATTGTCGAATTTGACTATGATTATAATTTAAGCGAAAAGCCAATTCATATTCTTAAGGCAAGTGAGCTTATAGAAAAGTGGGCAAGTCTTTTTGTAGAAGATACTCCTGATGCATTTCGTCGCTATTTAAGCAAAGAATATATTGAAAGACAGTATGAAAAAGGATGTCTGACAACACACTTTATTTATCACTCAAAGAGTTCACGCTATATAAGACTCTTTAGTGTTTATGCTAAAAACAGTGAAGGACATATTATCGCCTTAATTATTGCAAGAGACCATACTGCCATTAAACAAAGAAAAGAAAGAGATAGCTATTACACTAATCTTATTAAAGGGTTAGCTATTGATTATGAAAATATCTTCTTTATTGATGAAAAAAACAAAACGCATATTTATAGAATGACATCAAAATTAAAAGAAGAACTCAAAGATCATCTGCATTCTGCAGATATATTGGATATATTTGCGGATAAGTATGTCTATAAGGAAGACTTAGATAATTTCAAGACTGTTGTGGATAAGAACAATATCTTGAAGCTGATGAAAAATGAAGGAGAAGTCATTCGTTTTCAGTTTAGAGTCACACTTCATAATCAGTTGACATACTATGAAGTCAAGATCATCAATGTTGGCACAAATGAAAATCCAATTCTTGTATTTGGCTTTACCAACGTTGATAAGGAAACAAAAGATCGTCTCTATCGACAGGAGTTTCTTAAAAATGCTGTTATCCAAATGCAAAAAGCCAACAAAGCCAAGGATGTCTTCTTATCCAATATGTCCCATGATTTACGTACACCAATGAACGCTATTGTAGGTTATGCGGATATTGCGATTAATCATCTTCAACAAGAAGAAATTGTAGAAAAGAGTCTTAATCAGATAATAAAGAGCTCTAATCATCTTCTTTCATTGATAAATGATCTTCTCAATATGACCAGAATAGAGAGTGGCGGTTATCAGATTGATGTGCATTCCTATAATCTAGTTGATGAACTAAGTGATCTAAAAGATATGATCATGGTAGAAATGAATAATAAAGATATGCATTTTGAAACATCATTTGAGAAAATAACACACCCATATGTTGAATGTGACTTCATAATAATAAGACAGGTCTTCCAGAATATATTGGAGAATGCGATAAAATATACACCAAAAGGAGGACATATCTTCTTTGAAGTCAAACCGCTCCATCATGTAGAAAGCGGGTATGAAACATTTGAATGTCGCATTAAAGATGATGGAATTGGTATAGAACAATCTTTCTTAAAGCATATCTATGAACCATTTATGAGAAGTGAAACCTCTTCTACAAGCAATATTCCAGGAACGGGTCTAGGAATGACAATTGCTAAAAGTCTTGTCACCCTTCTTGGCGGCAGCATTCATATAGAGAGTGAACCTGGAATAGGTACGGAAGTCATCTTATGCTTTGAAATGAAGCTTTCTCATAAAGAAGAAGAGAAAGAGTCTATCTCATCTCATAGAGATGTGACAGGCTTATCTGTTCTTCTTGTAGAAGACAATAAAATGAACAGTGATATTGCTAAAATGATACTTGATGGAAAAGGTATTCATGTAGAAGTCGCATTCAATGGAAAAGAAGCTTTGTCAATGTTTAAAGAACATCACTATGATCTCATTCTTATGGATCTTAAGATGCCAATTATGAATGGATACGAATGTGCTAAAGAAATAAGAAAAGAATCAGATGTTCCTATTGTCGCTGTCAGTGCCAATGCTTTTGAAGAAGATAAGCAGAAATCATTCATGTGCGGTATGAATGATTACATAACCAAGCCATATCAGATTGATGAATTAATTAAAGTCATACAAAAAAACACCTAAAAGTTAGGTGTTCTTTTTTGCATGCTTTTCAAGCTTCTTCCAGATAACATCACGATAGAAATAATCAGCAATCGCTGCAAAAGGAATAGCTAATAAGATTCCCCATACACCAAACATACGTCCACCGACGATGATGGTAATAAGAATCCAGATAGAGGAAACACCGAAGGAGTTTCCAAATAATTTTGGTTTAAGAATATATCCATCAATAGTCTGCAATACTAAAGTGAACAAGATAAACCAGAGAGCCTGCCATGGATTGACAAGCAGAAGAATAAAGGCTCCAATAAGACCACCGACAATTGGTCCAAAAGTTGGTGCCAGATTGGTAATACCAACAACTACTGAAATAAGAATATTATAAGGCATATCCATGATCAGGAAGAAGAAAAAGTTAGCAAACCCAACGATGATACCATCAATGATATCAAAGACCATATATCTAACTAAGATACGGTTGCATCTTCTCCAAAAACCAGTAATATTCTTATACTTCTCGGGACTTAAGATAGCTTTAGAAAACTCTCTTACTCCTGATTGCAATGGTGTAGCATCCAATAAGAAATAGATAGCTAAAATAATGGAAATAAGAATATTGAATAATCCTGATCCAATATTGAAAGATGTGCTGATAATGCTTTTCATATTAGCAGAAATCAATTTCGACAACATTTCTAGGAACTGATTTCCAGCATGAGCCAATGATGAAATATCAATATTGCTAGATGCTAAAGAAGTAGTTAAAGAAGAAATGATGGTCTGAAGACTCTTCGCATAAGTGTTGAAGTTCATAACTAAACCTAAAACACTCTTAATAAGCTGAGGAATCAGCGCTATCATCAAGATGGAAATGCAGATGATCACAATGATCGCTGCAAGAAGAACCGAAAGATTTCTTCTTTTCTTCTTATTTTCAATATTCACTAAAACCTTCTCCTCAAAAAACTCTACAAAAGGATGAAGGACATAAGCAATAATTAATCCATAAAAGACAGGGGAAATAAATTTAAAGATAGCCTTCAAGATATTCAATATCCCTGGCAGATTGGATAAAATATAATATAAAAGGACGGCCGAACAAGTTGCGATGGAATAGTAGATCCAAGGCTTATTGAGCCACTCTTTTTTAAGTTTCACATTTGACACCTCCATGGCACCATTATATCATAATGATACAAAATTCCTATAGTAATAGAGAAGGAGATAATATGAATAAAGAATTAATTCATAAGACAGCACTAGCATTAAAAATTACGGATATACAGGTAGAAACTGTTCTTTCATTATTAGAATCAGGCGCTACTGTACCTTTTATTGCTCGTTATCGTAAAGAGAAAACAAATGGTTTAGATGAAGATCAGATTAGAGAAATCTCTCATTCCTATGAATACAGTGTCAATCTTCTAAAAAGAAAAGAAGATGTCATCAGACTTATTGAAGAAAAAGGACTTATGACTGACCAGATTAAAAAAGATATCATGGCAGCAACAAAGCTTTCAGAAGTAGAAGATCAGTATCGTCCTTTTAAAGAAAAGAAGAAAACAAAAGCGACAATCGCCAAAGCTAAAGGATTAGAACCATTAGCTAAAGCGATTATCGCTTTGCCAAGAACGGGTTCACTTGAACAAATGGCAAAAAAATATATCAATGATCAAGTAGAAAGTATCGAAGATGCCCTTCAGGGAGCAAGCGACATCATCGCTGAAAATATTGCGGATACTGCTAAATACCGCCAGTTTACTAAAAGTATGATGATGAAGACTGCTCGTATTGTTACAAAGAAGAAAAAGAATGCGGAAGATGAAAAACAGGTTTACGCCATGTATTATGACTACAATGAAATGGTCAAATATATAGCTAATCATCGTATTTTGGCCATCAATAGAGCAGAAAAACAGAAAGTCATCTCTGTTTCATTTGATATTGATGAAGACAGATTTACGTCTTACATTGTAAAAGGTATCATCTGGAATCATAAGACTATTGCGGAAGATTTTATTAAATCAGCTGTAAAGGATGCCTTTAAACGATTAATTTGTCCAAGTGTAGAAAGAGAAATCAGAAGTGAATTAACAGAAAAAGCAGAGGATGCGTCTTTATCATTGTTCTCAGCTAATCTTGAAAATCTCTTATTGCAGTCACCGATGAAAGACAAGAATGTTCTTGGTCTTGATCCAGGATTCCGTACAGGGTGTAAACTAGCTGTTTTAGATAAGACGGGAAAAGTTCTTCATATTGATAAAGTCTATATCTCAATGCCAAAGAAGAACCCAAGAGATGAAAAGCTTTTATTGAAGCTTATTGAACAGTATCATATTGACTTGATTGCGATTGGTAATGGTACAGCTTCACGTGAAAGTGAAGCCTATATTGCCAAGCTTATTCAAAAACATCATTTGAATGTATCATACGCAATCGTATCTGAAGCAGGGGCTTCAGTCTATTCTGCCAGCAAGATCGCTCAGGAAGAATTCCCTGATTATCAGGTGGAGGAACGTTCAGCAGTCTCTATCGGCAGACGTCTGCAGGACCCACTTGCGGAATTGGTGAAGATTGAACCAAAAGCTATTTCTGTTGGACAGTATCAGCATGATATGAATCAGAAGAAATTAGGGGAATCTCTTGATTTCGTTGTAGAGAAGGTTGTTAACCAGGTTGGTGTCAATATCAATACCGCTTCACCTTCATTATTGCAGTATGTATCAGGTCTTTCTAAGACAACAGCACATAATATTGTTAAATATCGTGAAGAGAATGGTGCATTTACTGATCGTAAAGAGATCAAGAATGTTTCTAAGCTTGGACCAAAGAGCTATGAACAGTCAGTAGGGTTCTTAAGAATTCTTAATGGGAATAATATTTTAGATGAAACATCTATTCATCCTGATAACTACAAGGATGCCTTGAAGCTATTGGATTATCTTCATCTTGATAAAACAAATGTTGGTACTATCAAGATGAAAGAAGCTTTAGCTGATTTCAATAAAGAAAAAGCTATGAATGATTTAGGGTTTAGTCATTATTTAATGGATGATCTTTTAGATGCATTCCTAGCACCACATCGTACTCCTAGAGATGATTATGACGCACCAATTCTTAAGTCGGATATCTTAGAAATAAAAGATTTAAAAGTTGGCATGAAATTACAGGGAACAGTAAGAAATGTCGTTGACTTTGGGGCATTCGTAGATATTGGTCTTCATGAAGATGGATTAGTACATATCTCAAAGATGGCTGATCATAAGATCTCTCATCCATTAGAAGTTGTATCTGTTGGAGATATTGTCGATGTATATGTGTATGAAATTGATGAAAAAAGACAACGTGTAGCGTTGTCTATGGGAAATTTCTAAAAACAGTTCTTAAATTATGTGGTTGACGTTTACTACATTATTCTATATAGTAAAAGAGCATAGCGAAAAGAAGTCTTACGGGAAAAGACGAAAGTCTACCGAAGGAGTAACACTCTCAGGTATTCACTGGAATGAAAACCGTAGATGGATCGCAACTCTGGAGAAGTCCGATACTCGGGTGCCGAAGGGGCAATATACGCAAGTATAGAATCTCTCAGGCAAAAGGACAGAGAACATGCTAATCTTTTAAGATATAGAAAAAACTTAACAGGTTAACATTGTTTTTACGTACAACCGGGTCAGTAGACCCGGTTTTTCTTTTAGAGTGACCATAAAAGAAAAGGGGTAAAAAATATGTGGAGTGCAATTAATCTGCTTTTGCAGAGAATCGATGAATTTGTGTGGGGTGTACCATTAATGGTACTGATCTTATGTGGGGGATTGCTTTTAACAGTAAGATTAAATTTCTTGCAGTTCTTCAAGTTGCCATTGGCATTGAAGTGGATGTTTCATAATGAAGCAGAAGGCGAAGGGGAAGTCTCAAGCTTTGCGGCATTATGTACAGCACTTTCTGCGACAATTGGGACAGGGAATATTGTAGGTGTTGCGACAGCCGTTGGGGCTGGGGGACCAGGAGCAGTATTCTGGATTATTGCGGCAGCGTTCTTTGGAATGGCTACTAAGTATGCAGAAGGGCTATTGGCAGTAAAGTATCGTAGTGTGGATCCTGAAACAGGACATGCTTTAGGTGGACCTTTCTATTATATTGAAAAAGGTATGGGAACATCATGGAAATGGCTTGCTAAAATGTTTGCGTTTTTTGGAGTTTGTGTTGGATTATTTGGAATTGGAACATTCTCTCAGGTCAATGGGATTTCAAGTGCAGTAAAAAATTTCTTTGATCCAAACAGTGCGCATCTTGTCACTATTCCAGGTGTAGGATCTTACTCAATTTCAGTAGTAATTGCATCCATTGTATTATCAATATGTGTGGGATTAGTACTCATTGGGGGACTAAAAAGAATCTCACAGGTTTCACAGATTGTTGTGCCATTTATGGCAGTTATTTATATATTATCAGTAGTAGTACTTATCATCTGCAACATTTCTAAAGTACCAGAAGCAGTTGCGACAATTATTGCGGGAGCATTTAATCCTCGTGCTGTAACTGGTGGTGCAATCGGCAGCATGATCATTGTTATGCAGAAAGGTATTGCGAGAGGAATCTTTTCTAATGAAGCAGGTCTAGGAAGTGCACCGATTGCGGCAGCCGCTGCTCAGACTAAAGAACCAGTTCGTCAGGGACTTGTTTCTATGACAGGTACATTTATTGATACAATCGTTATTTGTACAATGACTGGTATTTCTATCGTCTTGACAGGAGCATGGCAGGTTAAAGGTCTTGAAGGAGTTGAAGTTACATCATATGCCTTCGCTAAAGGGTTGCCATTCTCAGCACAGGTATCAGCGTTTATATTAATGATCTGTCTTGTATTCTTTGCGTTCACTACTATTCTAGGATGGGATTATTATAGTGAAAGATGTTTAGAATATTTAACAGGAGGGAATAAGAAGCCATTGAAGGTTTTCCGTTATCTCTATATTCTTGCTGTTTTCGTTGGTCCATATTTAACTGTAAGTGCAGTATGGACAATCGCGGATATTTTTAATGGCTTGATGGCTATTCCTAATATGATCGCAATCTTTGCATTAAGTGGTGTTGTTGTGAAAGAAACAAAAGATTTCTTTGCAGCTAAAAAGGATATTGAAATTAGAAGAAGAAAATATACTATCTATGATTTAATTTATAGAAAACAGAAGCGTATCTTTTGATTCTATCGGATAAATCCTGTACGATGAAGACAGGAGGATATCATCATGAAAAAGATTACTATGTTTTATCTCACTGACTGTGGTTATTGTGCAAAAGCACATATGGCCTTAGAAGAACTGATGGCAGACAATACGCTTTATCAATCATTAGAAATTACTAAGATTGAAGAAAATGAACAGCCTTCTATTGCGGATCAATATGATTATTGGGCAGTTCCTTCTTTCTTTGTAGATGGTGAAAAAATCTTTGAAGCGCATATTGGAATGACATATGACGATATCAAAGAGAATGTAAAAAAAGTATTGGATTATGCAATCAATTAAGAGCACTATGTGCTCTTTTCTTTTTGTCTTTAATATGGTAATCTTAGAAAAAAAGAGGAGAGTTTATGCAAAGAATTAGTGAATACGGTCATGATATTATCAGTACTCATAATTATCAAAGACAAAAGCATTTCCTTCAGCATGGACGTGTAAGTGTCTATGAACATGAACTAAATGTGACAAATATGTGCCTGAAAATTGCGGATTATCTTCCTGTTCGTGTTAATGAACGCGCACTTGTCAGAGGAGCTCTTTTGCATGATTATTTTCTATATGATTGGCATGAGCCAGGACATGGTCTACATGGTTTTAAACATCCTCATATTGCGTTAGAAAATGCTTCGGAAGATTATTGTCTTACTGATATTGAGAAAGATATGATTAGAAAACATATGTTTCCATTAACTCTTAAATTGCCACGATACAGAGAAAGCTATATTCTTGTAGTAGCGGATAAGATTGTAGCGATTTCTGAGACACTTCATCGTAAGTAGCTATCTTCTTTATCTGAAATATGATATTCTAGAGTTATTGAAGAGGAATTAATGCGATGATTTATGTAACAGGAGACATACACGGAGATATTGATATTTCTAAATTAAAAGATGAGAGATTCATGAAGAAGGTCAAAGAGGGAGACTATTTGATCATCTGTGGGGACTTCGGATTAATTTGGGATTATGAAGGAGAAAATGAAGAAGAAGCCTACTGGCTTGATTTTTTAGATACCCAGCCTTATACAACATTATTTGTAGATGGGAATCATGAAAACTTTGAAAGATTGATGAATGATTATCCTGAAGCCTTATGGCATGGGGGTAAGGTGCATCGTATAAGAGATACCATCTATCATCTTATGCGAGGACAGATTTTTTCCATTGATGACAAGCTCTTTTTTACAATGGGAGGAGCAACCTCGGTTGATAAGTTTATTCGTCTAGAAGGAAAATCATGGTGGAAAGAAGAGCTTCCTAGTGAAGCAGAATATAAAGAAGCATTAATTAATCTTATCTTAGCTGACAATAAAGTGGACTATGTGATTACGCATTGTCTACCAACATCAATACAGGAAAAAATTCCTAATCTTAAAGAAAGAGATCATCTGACAGATTTCTTTGAACATATATGTCATATTCTTAAATTTAGAAAATGGTTCTGTGGACATTATCACAGAGATCAGCTTATAGATCGCAAATACCAGATTCTCTATCAGGAAATATTGACTCTTGATGATGAAATCATTGTAGAAGACATAGAATAACGCCATCTTATGATGGCGTTTTCAAGTATAAAAAAAGAGAGAATAAATTCTCTCATTAAGCGCCAATTCTACGTCCCATGATAAAACGTGATCTACGACGTGCTGAAATCTCTACGATTTTTACTGATTCACCAGTTTGAGGGGCATGGATCATTTTTCCATTACCGACATAAATACCAGTGTGATGAGGGAATAACATGATATCCCCAGGTTTTAATTCAGAATAAGAAACATAAGTACCGACATTCTTTAATGTCTGAGTTGTCTGTACACCAATGTTATATCCTGACTGGTAATATACCCAGCTGACAAAACTTGAACAGTCAAATGTACTCTGATCTTTATTCATAACAGCACTCATTGAATGACCAGAACCATATACATAACGGCATCCGATCTTACTTTTTGCGACTTCTACAATAGCTTGGCTAGCAGCATTTGCCTTAATACGCTTAAAGCTATAAGGTGCGACAAACATTGTCAACACTACTAATATTAATGATAATTTCTTTAAGTGTTTCATATGGTCTAGTCCTTCTCCAAAAAAATTTACAAGATGAGTATCTCATAAAAACTAGTAGAATGTCAACAACAAAATTAAGAAAATCTTAAGAATTTGTTAAGATTAATTTCATATGATAAATTCAATATAAATTTATTTCGTATATAGAAATGAAAACGCTCGAAATTTGAAAGGAACACTATCGTGTTCCCTGAGTTATATGACTTATAAAATGAGGGTTATATTTACTATACAGCCACTCGTTGACCTTATTAGAATAATTTCTTATGCGCGGTGCTTCATCTCCAGGAAGATAATCATGGAGAATGTAATAATACATGCAGAAGAATATTGAAGAAATAGATACATCATCCTGATCAAGACCGTAAACATGATAAGTATATTTGTTTTCACCATCTACCTCATAATCAAATTCAAGTTGAGCAATCTGCTTTTCTTCATCATAAAGATTCAATGCGGTATCTCTTTTACCAAAATGTGTAGAGTATAGAGAATAAACATGATTATCTGTATGTAGCTTATAGAAAGTAGCCTGTTCTTCAACCTGTTCAGTCTGATAAAGGGTAGCTGTCTCTTTATCATCAGCTAAGATTGTATAGGGAAAAAGAACAACTTCATCATTTTTCTCCATTACAGTTTCAGACATGTGATAGGTTTTATCTTTAAAATGAATGGTAAATGTACCTTTTTTTAAATCTCCACCTTTAAAAGAAATAGAACCAAGGGGTTCACAATTCTTATCTTTGATTTCAAATTCAGCATCATACTTTCCAGACTTTGTCTGGATAATATCAAATATCATAAATATATCGTTCCCTTCTTTTTAGGTCTATCTATATTATATCCTAAAATATGTCATGTAGATGAACTTTTTAGTAGAACATGGTAAGATAGAAGAGGAGGTATTATTATGTCAAATAAAGAAATACTAGAATATTTCAATCTAATTGATGAAGATGATACAGAAGAAGATATCGAAGAATTCGAAGGATTGGAAATTGAAAATGAAGAAGGAGATCGTGTACTATTAACGATCGATGATTTAAAGAAAGCAATGGATGAAGGAAAAAGGTTTGAAGATTTACTACTTGTAAAAGAGTAGGAGGCTAAAATGAAAAAAAGTGCGTATCAGGAACTGATTAATGGGTTTAATCAATTCTTTAAAAAAAGACAGACAGGCTATGATGCTTTATATTTTGTATGGACATGTGTTGCAGATTGTCTTATTATGGGAAATCAAGGAAAGGATATTAAAATCTTTCCTGTCTTTGAAGCATGCATGAGTCATGTCGAAAATGGAAATGCTTATGCCCATAGTCTCTTCTCTCCAGTAGAAAATAGGGAGAACAGCTATCAGACATTTAAAGAGTATACAAGATTTAGCGAACATCTTAATGATTTAGGCATAATCTGGAAAGAGCTTCTCAAAGATCAGAATACTGAATCACTGATGGAGCTTATACATCTTTTAAAAAGATTACGCAGTTTTCTTGATGATATGCATAATGCACTCATCAATTCGCTAAAAGAAAACAATGCTAGTTTCCGTTTATTCACACAATATGTAAAGGATAATGAAATACAATACAAGCAATATCATAAGACACTTTCACATACCATTCATAACCTTTACATATGTGTTGAATACATTGATTTAAAGACAAAATAAAAAGAAGAGGCTGACCCGGATAGATAATCTGGATTAGTTTTCAAAAATAAAATGCGCCGGATAAATCCGACGCATTTTTTGGTATAATGTAATTATGAAAACTACAACATTAAACCATAAAAATTATAGCGCATTTCAGACTTATGCG